>JAGAEW010000187.1 GCA_017612935.1 Oscillospiraceae bacterium | reverse complement strand
GCTGCTTTCTTGCTTTGGGCCGCTTCCTCCGCTTGGACTGCTTGAGCGCTTTGGCTTGCTTCCTGGCTTTGCGGCCCTTGCGCCCTATGCGGCAGCGGCTCCGCCCGGAAAAGACTCTGTTGCCCGCAGCGCCCGCTCTGCTGCGGCTCACTCCGCTGCGAGTTCTGTTCTGTTTTGGGCTCCGCCCCCTGCTCCTCGGAACGCGGCGCTTCCGCGGCCGACGGCTCTTTTACAGCCTGCGGGACGAGCTCTGCCCCGGCAGAGGGGTTCTCCTCCGGGGCCATGCGATTCGTCAGCAGCTCACGCAGTTTGCGGCGCTTCTTCGCAGGCTCCGCCTGGGGCTTCGGCATCAGATTGGCTGCGGCAGCCAAAACAGTCCCCGGGCCAAACAGCTCCTCCAGCGTTGGCAGAGGCCCGGTGATTTCGCTTCCTGCCGGAGCAGGGCCTTCATTTCCAGCTTCCGGGGCGGCTTCCTCAGCCGCAGAAACCGGGACGGTAGACTTGTCTCCTTCGCGCCCGCGGCTTACAGCCTCGGCTCCGGAATCCTCCGCCGACCTTGCTTCTTCCCCAGGCATTTCCGCCGCTGTCGGCCCGAACAGCTCCTCCAGCGTCGGGTCTGCGGCGGGCGGAACGAAGGGTTTATCGTCAAAGCGAGACAGATCGACCTTTGTTTCGTGGGGGCTGCTCTCACGGGCTTCCGAAGCAGACTGCAGCATACGGGCCGGACCGACTTTTTTCCCCCGCTGTTCCGTCTGCCCCGGGTAAAATTCCTCCTGGGCGGAAATGATTTCCGTCACGCTCCGAACCAAACTCAGCGTATCATCCAGGGTCGCTTCGGCCTGTTTGGGCTTCTCCCCGCGGGCAGACCAACTGCGGCGCAGCGGAGATTTTCCCGTCTCGCCGTCCTTCCCGGAAAACAGCTCCGTCAACCGGGCCTCGGACTCTACCGGAGCTTTCTGCTCTGAACTCGGAGCAGAAGCTCCCGGCTGTACAGGGGCCTCTGTTGCCGGATCTTTGAGTTTCTTACGCATCTTCATGGTTTGTTCGCACTCCAAATTCCTGGGTTTCATACTTGCCTCCCGATCAAACCCTCAGAAAGCGTTTGATCGCAGCTTCCCCGCCTCGGAGACTGCATGAGACAGATTTCGCGCCGAAGGACGCAAACCGGACAGCACACTTCTCGAATCCTTCTCCAGTCAAGCAAAGCGCTTGATCGAAGCATTTCAACACATTCCGCTATAAGCGGAGCAAAGCGCCGCTCAGTCCGCGCTCCGCTCCTGACGCTGCCGCAGCGCCTCATAGAGCATCACCGCAGCCGCCGCGGAGGCATTGAGGGAGGAAATTTTCCCCTTCATGGGAATGCTGACCAGCACATCACAGCTCTCCCGCACCAGTCGGCTCATACCCTCGCCCTCGTTTCCGATCACAATCGCGGCCGGGCCGGTCAGATTCGTGCGGTAAAGGCTGCTGTCGGCATCTGCGGCTGTCCCGTAGATCCAGAGTCCCCGTTCCTTGAGCTCCCGGATGGTGTTGACGATGTTGCTGACTCTGGCGACCGGCAGATACTCCAGCGCCCCGGCGGAGGTCTTGGCCACCACCGCAGTCAGGCCGACGCTGCGCCGCTTGGGGATTATGAGCCCGTGGGCGCCGGCGCACTCCGCCGTACGGAGGATCGCGCCGAGGTTGTGGGGATCGGAAAGCTCGTCGCAGATTACCAGCAGCGGCGCCTGCCCCCGCTGCTCCGCCAGAGCAAGGATTTCCTCCACCGTGGCATAGGAATGGGCGGCCACCGCGGCAATCACCCCCTGGTGCCCCCCGGTGGGGCTCATTTGATCCAGCTTGCGCCGATCCGTGGGGACAATGACGGCTCCGGCTTCCCGGGCCAGGGCCGCAAGACGGGTCAGAGAGCGGTCTGTGTTTCCCTCGGCCAGATAGAGCTTGTCGATGCTGCGGCCGCTCCTGAGGGCCTCCGTCAGAGCGTTGCGCCCCTCAATCAGGCCTTCGTTCGGTTCCTCCGCCTCCCGTTTCTTTGCGGGAGATGTGGGGGGATTCAATTTTTTTGTTTCTTTCTTCATAGCTATCAGGTACACTTTCTCACAATATCTTGCATATTATACCAGAAAGCCCCGGGAAGTACAAGCACAAATTATAAATTTTCCGTCAAATCCTACAAGATCAAGGGAGCTTTTTCAAATTTCCCCTCGGCCTTCCGGCAAATTAAAAAAACTTTTCCATTGCCTTTTTCTGCTGCCTGTGCTATCATATTTAATAAAGAATTCTGTCGGCCCGTTTCCGGAAATGGCCGACAGAATCAGTTTTCCTACTGTTCTCCATCCAATAAAATGCTTCATATACTCGAGAGTCGGCGTGCAAAGGGCGCCGTCCGGTTTGCACCCTTTGGGGCAAACTCCTTTGAGGGCTTTGCCAGAGACAAGTATCACTGAAATCCAGGAGGATGATCGACGTGTATATCAGCTTTCGCGGAGGGATTCATCCGAAGGGGCACAAGGAGCTGAGCCGGGAGGCTGCTCTGCGCCGCTTTGATCCGTCTCCCGGTGAGATGGTTTTTCCCCTCTCACAGCACATCGGAAAGCCTGCAAAGGCCATTGTTCGGAAAAATGACCCGGTTCTGGTGGGGCAAAAACTGGCGGAGGCCGACGGCTTTGTTTCCGCCTGCGTAATCAGCTCCTGCTCCGGCACGGTAAAGGCCGTGGAAAAACGCCGCACCATTGCCGGGACCCTGACAGAATGTGTCGTCGTGGAAAATGACGGCCGCTATACCCCCATAGCGGGACTGGGAACCCGGCAGGATCCTTCAACGCTCAGCGGTGAAGAAATCCTTGCCCGTGTCCGGGACGCCGGAATCATCGGCCTTGGCGGAGCGGGCTTTCCCACGCACGTCAAGCTTGCGCCGAAGGCGCCGGAGCAGATCCGCTGGCTGATTGCCAACGGCGCAGAGTGCGAGCCCTACATCAGTTGCAACGATCAGCTCATGCGCAGCCATGCCGCCGGCATTGTGGAGGGACTGGAGATTGCCCTGCGGCTCTTCCCCAACGCAGAGTGCGTCATCGGAATCGAGCGCAACAAGCCGCAGGCCATTGCCTCCATGCGGCAGGCCGTTTCAGGCAAAGCCCGGATGCGGATCCTGCCCCTGCGCACCAAGTACCCCCAGGGGGGCGAACACAGTCTGATCCGGGCCATTACCGGGGTGGATTTTCCGGTCTCAATGCTCCCGGCAGAGCTGGGCTGCATTGTCCTGAATGTGGGAACGGCCTATGCCGTCGGCCGGGCCGTTGCATGGAACGAGCCGCTGTATGAGCACGTTCTGACCGTCAGCGGCGAGGCCGTCCGGACCCCCTCCAACTTCATCGCCCGGGACGGCACCAGCCTCGCCCAACTTCTGGAGGCCTGCGGCGGCATTCGGGAGGGCGTCACCCTGAAAAAGGCCCTCTCCGGCGGTCCCATGATGGGAATTGCCGTAGCAAGTCTGGAGCTTCCCATTCAAAAAAACACCAACGCGCTGACCCTGCTGGCAGAGGATCCTTCGGAGCTGGCTCAGGCCCGGATGACCGCCTGCCTCCACTGCGGGCGCTGCTCCACCGTCTGCCCCAATGGGCTGGTCCCCGCCCTCATGGCGGATGCCATCCATATGAAAAACTGGGCGCGCTATGAGAAAAAGCTCTACGGTCTGGATTGCATCGCCTGCGGCTGCTGCACCTACATCTGTCCCGCCCGTCGGCCTTTGACCCAGATGTTCAAGCAGACCAAGGCGGAAATCATGGCCCGGAAGCGGGCGGAACAGACAGGAGGCAGGAAATGAACCAGCAACTGAATCTCTCTGTGGGCCCTCATATGCGGGATCGCTGGTCCACCGCCTTTATTATGCGGATGGTTCTGCTGGCCCTGATGCCCGCCACGGTGATCGGCATTGTCACCTTCGGGCTCCACGCCCTTTGGGTCGTGCTGGCCTCGGTCAGCACCGCAGTGTTGACCGAGCTGGTCTTCGACAAGCTCACGGGCCGCCCCGACAGCTGGAAGGACGGCTCCGCCGCAGTCACCGGTCTGTTGCTGGCGCTGACCCTTTCGGCCCAGACGCCTCTCTATGCCCCGGTGCTCGGCGCGATGTTCGCAATCCTCGTGGTAAAATGCGCCTTCGGCGGCCTGGGCAAGAATTTCGTCAACCCCGCGCTGGCAGCCCGCTGCTTTTTGCTCATCTCCTTTTCCAGCCCCATGACCAGCTACGGCATCGACGGCGTCACCTCCGCCACCCCCTGCGTCGAGCTGGCGGCTGGCCACACGGTCAATATCACTTCCATGTTCCTCGGCAGCGCCAACGGCGTCATCGGCGGCTCGATTGTCGGTCTGCTGCTGGGAGGGCTGGCCCTGTGGAGCTTCGACATCATCCACGGGCAGATCTGCTTCTCCGTGCTGGGAGCCTTCACCCTGGTCATGGCCCTCTTCGGCGGTCAGGGCTTCGACCCCGGCTTCCTCGCCGCCCATCTGTGCGGCGGCGGCGTGGTGCTCGGCGCCTTCTTCATGGCCACCGACTATGTGACCTCCCCCATGAGCCGCCTGGGGCAGAGCTTCTACGGCGTGCTCATCGGCGTGCTGGGCGCCTTGTTCCGCATAAAGGGTCATTCCGCCGATTCCTTCAGCTATTCCATCATTGTGGCAAACCTCTTTGTTCCCCTGATTGACAGCTACATTGTCG
>JAGAEW010000186.1 GCA_017612935.1 Oscillospiraceae bacterium | reverse complement strand
GGGAGCGGGCTATTTATTCGTCGCTTCCCAGCGGGACAAAGTGGAAGCCGTGGTTTTCCGCAAAGCTCTGGATCTCGCTTTCCGCTGTGCCATAGACGGTCAGATCCGGATCGGGCTCAAAAGTATCCAGGCAATCTATTCCTTCCGGGAGTTTTGTGAGTCCCGCCGGGAATGTCAGCTTTTGCAGATTGCTGCAGCCCCCGAAGCTTCCTTCTCCGATGGAGGAAAGTCCCTCGCAGAGCGTCAGCTCTGTCAGATTCTTGCTGAAGGTGAAGGCATACGCCCCGCATTCGGTCACAGACGCGGGGATCTTGTAGCCGCCCGCTCTGCCCTTGGGGTAGCAGATCAGCTTCGTCTTGTCCCCGTTGAACAGCACTCCGTCGGCATCCGAGCTGTAGTTGGGGTTTCCCTCCGCCACATGGAACGCCTCCAGATTGCTGCATTGATCCAAGCCGGATTCATCGGCGGCGCTCAGCCCGGCAGGGAGCGAGATCTCCTTCAGTCCGTCGCAGTTGGGGAAAGCAGACGCTCTGATTCCGGTCACAGAGTCAGGGATTTCGTAGGCTCCGGATCTGCCCCTGGGGTAGCAGATCAGCTTCGTCTTGTCCCCGTTGAACAGCACTCCGTCGGCATCCGAGCTGTAGCTGGGATTTCCTTCCGCCACATGGAAGGCTGCCAGATTGCCGCATTCATTGAGCCCGGACCTTTCAATGGAGGCAAGCGTCGCCGGGAAGAAAAGTTCCTTCAGCCCGTCGCAGCCGCTAAAAGCAGATTCTCCGAGGGCGCTCAATCCCTCCGGGAGCTTGAGTTCCGTCAGACCGGAGCAATCAGAAAACGCATAATCCCCAATCTCGGAAAGAGTTTCCGGCAAGTCGAGGCTCGTCAGGCTGTGGCAGCCGCTGAAGGCGCCGTTTTTGATACAGGTCAAGCCCGCCGGGAAACGGACTTCCGTCAGTCCGGTGCAGTTGGAGAACGCGAAAGAGTCAATTTCCGTGAGCGTCTCGGGCAGGTCCAGCCTTGTCAGCCCGCTGCAAGCGCAAAAGGCTCCGGCTCCGAGCCTGGTCAAGCCATCGGGAAAGCGGATTTCTGTCAAACCATCGCAGAACTCAAAGGCATTGTTGCCGATTATGCGGACAGAAGCCGGGATTTCATAGGCTCCCTCCCTGTAAACGGGATAGTAGAGCAGTTCCGTTTTGTCCCCATTGAACAGAACGCCGCAGGCATCGGAGCTGAATGCCGAATTGCCCTCCGCAACGTGGAATGCCGTTGCGCCGCAGGCTTCAAAGGCGTTTTGACCGATGCGGGAGAGGGTGGAGGGGAGACGAATTTCTCCCAGATGCGTGTTGGAGTAGAAGGCAAATTCTCCGATCTCGGTGAGGCCCTCCGGAAGTTCCGGCGCTGCCGACAGGCCGCACTTTGTGAAGGCATAGGCCCCAATGGTTTTCAGACTCGCCGGGAGGGAAACAGCGTTCAGTCCGCTGCAGTGGGCAAAGGCACTCTCTCCAATGGAAGTGAGTCCTTCCGGGAGGGCAAGCGCTTGAATGGATTCCCGGAACTGGCACCAAGGGGGCGCCATCAGGTAATAGTCATACATCTCACCGCTGCCGGTCAGGCTGATGGTTCCGCTGTCCGTGTCAAAGCTCCAGACCAGATTTTCCCCGCAGGCATTGTTCCCGTCAAGTCGCTTGAAGCTCCGGGTGTCGTAATGCTCCTCCGGCGCATCCCCCATGCGGATTGCAATGGTGTCGTTGCGAACCGCAACATCCGGATTGTAGTCTGTCCCATGCCAGACTCCGATTTCCTCACTGCTGTCGCCGGGAAGCTGGCGGAAGACCCGGAAATCCACGCCGCCCTCCGGAACCGCCTCAGAACTGTCGAACCATTCCGCCAGTTGCAGATAGTAGAGCGCTCCGTCCTCCGCAGCGCCGCACCACGCAACCCCCCGGCCGTAGAAACTCTGTCTGTCGCTGTAGTCGATGCTCAGAACGTCCATCGTCTCTCCCTGCTGGCTTGCCCGGAGGATCAGCCAGCCGTTTTCAAATGTGAAGCTGTAGTCTCCCAGATCGGGCTTGTAGTCCTGCCGGTCACTGCCCTGATAATTGAGAGAATAGTAGTCGTCTGTGTAGACCTCCATGTCCCAGTCGCGAAAATACAGTCGCTGGGCCGTGACAGCGATCAGGCTCCGCCCCACATCAGCGTCAGCGGGCAGCTCCTGCGATGTCAGCAGCTCCCGCTCCCCGGCGGCGACGTCGTAGCGGAACACGCTGCCGTCCGAATAATACAGAATATCCGTTTCACCGTTGGAGAAGCGGTCACAGCTCTCGTCCGAAACTCTGACAAAGTAGTCCAGCTTCTGCGCCGGACGGACCACGCTCAAATCCGATCCTCCCGCAGCTTGCTCCTGCCCCGCCTGCGTCTGTTCTGCGGACGCAGGCGGGGTAGGCTCCTCTGAGTTGTCCCGGTTCAGCAGGGATGCTTCCATTGTCTCCGTGGGCTGATAGTGTCCTCCCAGCGCAGCGCTCCGGCCCAAAAGCCCCTGCAATCCAAAAATCGCAGCCCCTGTCAGCGCAAGTCCGAGGACACCGGCGGTAATTTTGCCCGCTCCGGTGAAGAAAAAGCCGGTTTTGACGGGCTTTGCAGTAAGCGTGATACTCCGGCCGCCAAGCTCCGTCGTTTTCGTCAGGACGCGCTGCATGACCCGGTTCCGGGCGATGGCGACAGGCTCCTGATTCCGCTCCAACGCCAGCAGGAAGGCCAGGGGGGACAGGCCGTAGAGCTTGAGTCCCTGCTTCTCCAACGAGCGAACAGCAGCTTCCACTTTCTTGCGGCCCCGGTTCAGCTGAGTCGAGACGGTGCTGGGAGCCAGATTCAGAAGCTCCGAAATCTCCTTGACGCTGAGGTCCTCATAGTAGCGCATACCGAGAACCAACTGCTGTGCCTCCGGCAGCTCCGCCAGAATCTCCCGCACCAACCGAGCCGTCTCCTTGCGATCCAGCGCCAGCTCCGGTTGGGTGTCGATGCTAAAATCCGGCTGCTCCGGCATTGCGTCCTCCTCGTCCCCCATATCTGTGAAATTGATGGGAAGGCGCTGCCGCATCCGGGTGGCCGTGACATGGACAGAGATCGTCCTCAGCCAGGACAGAAAGGCCCCGTCTTCCTTCAGCTTATCCAGATTTTGATAGGCCTTCAGATAGCTGTCCTGCTGAATGTCCCACGCCAGCTCCTCATCCCGCACCATGGAGCGGATGGAGCGATACAGCACGGTGCTGGTCTGCTTGTAGAGCTCAGAAAAGGCGTCGTGATCTCCGCTTTTTGCCCGGGCCACCAGCTCGGGGGAAATCTGCGCTTTCGTACTTTGATATTTGTCTGCTTTCATATGCTTCACCTGTTTCAGTCAATTTTGAGAGAGAACTGCGCGCTGCCGCTTTATCGTTGCGACGCAGGCGTTGTACCCGGTCTCTCTTTGTCAATCGGAGATTCTTCTCCACGCAGGTCAAGGGCACAGCGGGAATCGGAATCTCTACCTATAAGACAGTATTCCTCCCGGGAAATTCTACAAAAATAAAAAAATACCGGCGGATTCGCAGTCGTGCTATCC
>JAGAEW010000185.1 GCA_017612935.1 Oscillospiraceae bacterium | reverse complement strand
GGACGCATCGGCCCTGCGGGGCCGCGCCCCGGTCCCCCGCCGATCGGTGGTCCCGGTCCCGGCTGGGGCGATCTTGGAATCGGCCCCGGCTGGGGCGGCCCCAGTCCGGGCGGGTCATGTCCCCCCAGACGAATCTCGGGGCTTTGCTCAGGGGCCCCCATGGGACGAGCTGCTGTTGGGGGCGGTGGAAGACTTTCCGTCCTGTCGGGAAGTCTCCTGCGCTCAAAGCCCCCGCTTTCCCTGGGAATATAGCGGCTATACATTGCCTTCTCTCCTACTTCGGAGGAACTGTCCCGCCAGGCGGGACAGCTTCGCCGCCCGAAGCGCCCGATCAATTCGCCCCTGCCCTGTCTCGGATAAGGCGGGCCGCAGCGCAGCAAGCACCCTGGCCTCCCCGCCGGAAGCAGCGCTGAACTGGGTCAGGATGCTCCCCAAATCCAGGCCGAGCTCCGGCAGCTCGTTCCCTGCTTCCCGGGTCGGCAGGGAATTAATCTGGTTCGGGCCGGGGGCTGCGCTTTCCGCCTCCGGCGGCTTCAGGCCAAGGGAATCCGCCATAGCCGAAATTCTTGCCATCTGCTCCGGGTCGGAGAGAATGCTCTGCAGTGTAGTTTGCAGATCCTCCATATCAGAGCTGCTCTTTTAGCTTCTCGGCCAGCTCCTCCCCCCGGGTCCCCGCCAGAAGCGGCTCCAGAGCTGCCTTGGCCCCTTCGGGATTGCCGCGGCGGATTGCATCGGCCGCTTGCTGCAGTCCCGCCCCTCCGTCGGATTGCAGCAGCCGGATCAGAGCCTGCCCCTCCGGACTGGTCAGCAGTCTCTTGAGCTGCTCCGGGTCCGGCGCGGAATTGGAAATTTTTTGTGACGGTCCAAGCATTTCCTTGCCTCCTATGAAAATATCTGATATAATAAGATATGCAAGACATGGGGGAAAGGTGAAGCCATGAAGATTAACATTTTTTCAGATTCTCACCGCAATCTGGAGGGAATGCGCAGCGTCATTGCGGAAGAAGCTCCCGACTATGTATTCCATCTGGGGGATCACGACCGGGACGCCGAAGCCCTCATGCAGGAGTACCCTCAGCTTCCCATTGTCCCCATCCGGGGGAACTGCGACGGATGGTCCGATTCGCCGGAAACCAGCGTGTTGCAGTTGGGCGGACTGCGATTCTTCCTCTGCCACGGCCACAGCTACGGCGTGAAGCGGGGCTTCCTGCAGGCAGCTTACGCGGCCATGGAACAGAACGCCGACGTGCTGCTCTTCGGCCACACCCACAGCCCCTACTATGAATGTATGGAACGCTTTGACCACAAGACCCTCTATATCCTGAACCCCGGCTCCTGCGGCTGCGGCTGTTCTCCCAGCTATGGGAGGATTCTTCTGAGCCCTGGGGCAGCCCCGGAAATCGGATATTATGAGATATGATTCAATAAGAAAGTGGGGAACCTGAAATGATCTTGGCGATTGACATCGGCAACAGCAATATTGTACTGGGCTGTCTGGAGGACAGTCAGATTCTCTTCGAGGCCAGAATGGCAACGGACCGCATCAAAACCGCAGATCAGTACTGCGCAGAGCTCAAAACCATGCTCAGTCTCTTCCATCTGGAACCCACTTCCATTGAGGGCAGCATTTTGTCCTCCGTGGTTCCGCCGGTGCAGCAGGTCTTTGTTCGGGCGGTGGAACGTCTGACCGGAAAGCCCTGTCTGACCGTTGGCCCGGGCCTGAAAACCGGATTGAACATCAAAATCGACAACCCAGCTCAGGCGGGGAGCGATTTGATTGTGGGGGCTGTCGCCGCCCTCGAATGCTACGGCACGGCGCTGTGTCTGATCGACCTCGGCACTGCCACAACCATTGCCGCCATTGACCGGGACGGTGCTTTTCTGGGTGGCTCGATTGCCCCCGGAGTTATGCTCTCCCTTAACGCCCTGTCCAGCGGGACCGCCCAGCTCCCCGCCATCAGTCTGGAGGCTCCCAGGAAGGCCATCGGCACCAATACCGTAGATTCCATGCGCAGCGGCCTGCTGCTGGGCTCCGCCTCCATGCTCGACGGCATGGTGGCGCGCATGGAGGAAGAGCTGGGATACCCCACCAGAGTGATTGCCACAGGGGGACTGGCAAAGTTTATCGCTCCCCTCTGCAAACGGGAAATAACGGTGGACGACAATCTCCTGCTGAAGGGTCTGGACATTCTCTACCGCCGCAACCGCAAATAAAAACCTGTCTGTCGCAGTTTGAGGCCGCGGCCGGAGCAGAGGGCCCGAGGGGGTATTCGACTATAAGCCCCATTGGGGCCCCATTTTGCGACGACCGCTCATGTGCTTCCGTCCGCCTCAGCACAGACAGTTCATCAGCAGGACGCTGAGCAGAAAGCAGCTCGCCAGGCCGAAAATCGTCAGAGCCTCTGCCAAGGTATTGAGCAGCTCCCTTTTCCGTTTGCGGCGCTGCTGACGTCTGGGATCGAATTGCGGACGGAGCGCTCCGCCTTTGGAAATTGAAATTACATCTGTCATGGTGTTGTTCCTCCGTTTGTTTTCTTCTGCCTGGATTCTACCACCGATACAGTCCCAAAAAGTGGACAGAAAGGCAAAGCTATGAAAGAATTTCAATTTCCCGGCCGAAAAAACGCCTGGATTCACTGCTGCCAGTGGCTGCCGGAGGGAAAGCCTCTGGGGGTTGTGCAGATTCTCCACGGAATTGCGGAGTACGCCGCCCGCTACGACACGCTGGCCCGGGTTTTCACCACCCGGGGCTATGTCGTGACTGCAGAAGACCACATGGGTCACGGCGTTTCCATCTGTCCCGAAATTCCCCGGGGCTGTCTGGAGGGAGGCTGGTCCGCTCTGGTGTCGGACAGCTTTCAGCTCCTTCAAATTACAAAAGAACAGTTTCCGAACTTGCCCTTTGTGCTCTACGGTCACAGCATGGGCTCCTTCATGGCCCGCAGCCTGCTCTACCGCTATCCCCAGGCGGGTCTGCAAGCCGTGATCCTCAGCGGAACCGGCTGGATGCCAAAATCGGTTCTGCTGGCGGGCCGGGCCCTCTGCCGGGCAAGCGCCCGACGCATCGGCTGGGATGCTGTCTCTCCGGCTCTGGACAAGCTGATGTTTGGTTCCTACAACAAGGCAATTCCCGCAGCCAGAACCCCCTGGGACTGGCTGAGCCGGGATCAGGCCGAGGTGGATCGCTATGTGGCAGATCCTCTGCTGGGCTTCTCCCCTTCCCTCGCTCTGGCTGATGCACTGTTCGACGGAATGCTGCAAAATGAGACCCGGAGCAATCTGATTCAAATGCCGAAGGAACTGCCGCTGCTCTTTATCAGCGGAGATCAGGACCCGGTGGGCAGCTACGGCGCAGGGGTCCGCCAAACCCTTGAGGCCTTCCGGAAGGCTGGGATGAAGGATCTCAGCTTGAAGCTCTATCCCGGCGCCCGCCACGAGCTCCACAACGAGCTGAACCGGCAGGAGGTCCAGGCCGATCTTCTTTCCTTTCTCGACAGATTTCGATAGGGACAGGCAGAACCCAGGTCGCAAATTGTAAAAGCTCCCATAAAGTCCCCTTTATGGGACAGTTGATACGGTATCATAGGCTCACGATCTGAAACAGAAAGGTTCTGAGTGTATGAGTTACCGCTACGAGATCATCCCGGTCCGGGGCCACTATGAGGTCTATGACGCAGATGGACGCTTTATCTGCTCCGCCGACACCAGATCGGAGGCTCTGCAGGAGTTGGACGCTGCCTGATCGAAAAAAACGGTAGAGAGATGCGCTGCAGGCCGCCCCGCAGGACGGCACAGCCAGAGGAAAGTATGCCAAACTATAAATTGCTTCTGGAATATGACGGCAGCCGCTACCACGGATGGCAGCGGCTGCAAACGCAGGATCTGACGATTCAGGGAAAGCTGGAAGCCCTGCTCTCCCGGATTTTTGACGAGACCGTGGAGCTTCAGGGCAGCGGGCGAACCGATGCCGGCGTTCACGCAAAGGGGCAGGTTGCCTCCTTTCACACGCTGCGGGATCTGCCCCCCGACGAGGTACTGCAGCAGCTACGGGCCTATCTGCCCGAGGACATCGGGGCGCGTTCCCTGGAATATGCGCCGCCCCGCTTTCACGCCAGGCTCAGCGCCTTAGAGAAGACCTACTGCTACCGGGTCTGGACCTCCTCGGAGCCCTGTGTATTCCAGCGTCGTTTTGTCTATTCGCTGCCGGGACATTATTCTCTTCCGGCTATGGAGGCCGCAGCACAGCTGCTGGAGGGAACCCACGACTTCCGGGCCTTTTCCGCAGTCAAGACAAAAAAATCCACCCTCCGAACGCTGCGGCGCGTTGAGATTACCCGGCAGGGCAGCGAGCTGATTTTCAGCTTTACCGGCGACGGCTTTTTGCACCACATGGTACGGATTTTGACCGGAACCCTGCTGGAAATCGGTCGGGGCGAGCTTCCGCCGGAACAGGTCACAGCCCTGCTAAAGGGCGGAAAACGGGCCGAGGCGGGCTTTACCGTCCCGGCAAAGGGGCTCTGTTTAATGGAGGTGCGATACAAATGAACATTCAAATTTTCGGCACAAGCAAAAGCTTCGACACCAAAAAGGCGGAGCGCTGGTTCAGGGAACGGCGGATTCCCTATCAATTTGTGGATATGAAGCGTTACGGTCTCTCCGGTCGGGAGTTCGACGGGGTGCTCCGGGCCGTGGGCGGCATAGAGAAGCTGGTAGACTGGCAGAGCAAGGATCCGGATCTGGATCTGCTCCGCTATCTGGGCAGCGAAGCTGCCCGGGAGGACAAGGTCTTCGAAAACCAAGACCTGATCCGCCTGCCGGTGGTCCGAAACGGAAAAAATGCCACCGTGGGCTACGCCCCGGAGATTTGGCAGCAATGGGAGGAAAACAAATGAAAAATCCGGCAAAGCTCCTGCAGCTTAAAAAACAGTACGAGGCCTTTGCAGACCGTCACCCGAAATTTCTGCATTATCTTGCCTATATCATCGACCACTATATGGCAGAAGGCACGGTCATGGATGTGACCGTGACCGACAGCGAGGGAAAGTCCCTCCACGGCAACGCCAAGCTTACGTCTGAGGACGTGGCGTTTCTTCAGGAGCTGCGCAGGCTCCTGAGTCGGGACGAATAG
>JAGAEW010000027.1 GCA_017612935.1 Oscillospiraceae bacterium | reverse complement strand
GTGTGGCAGAGGCGGTTCCTGGTTCCAGTCAGGCAATCAGGACAGTGCTTTGATGAGGGCTTCGGCGCATACAATGCCGTCCACAGCGGCGGAGAGAATGCCGCCGGCGTAGCCGGCTCCCTCCCCGCAGGGATAGAGGCCCCGAAGGGTGGGGGACTGCATATTCGCATCCCGCAGGATGCGAACCGGAGAGGAGCTGCGGGTTTCCGGGGCGGTCATCACCGCGTCGGGATCGTCATAGCCATGAAGCTGCTTTCCCAGGGCAGGAATGGCCTGCTCCAATACCTGCGTCAGGCGGGGGGGCAGAAGTTCGTGGAGCTCGCAGGGGGTGACGCCCGGCAAATAGCTGGGCCGAACTTTCCCCCAGGCGGTTGTGGGGCGGCGGGCGAGGAAGTCTCCGACCCGCTGGGCCGGGGCGTGATAATTGCTGCCCCCGGCGCGAAAGGCGGCCTCCTCGATGGACTGCTGCCAGTACATTCCCCCCAATACGGAGGAATCGGGAAAATCCTTCGGCTCCAGGGTTACAAGCAGGGCGGCGTTGGCGTTTTCTCCTTCCCGGCCAAAATTGCTCATGCCGTTGGTTACGACCCGGCCCGGCTCCGAGGCTGCGCCCACCACGTAGCCGCCGGGGCACATACAAAAGGTGTAGGCGGAGCTGCCGTCGGGCAGGTGGACGTTCAGCTTGTAGTCCGCCGGGGGAAGCTCCGGCGTATCCGCCGCGTGAAGCTGCTGTGCCGTCGATGGATCCGTCCGGCTGGAAATGCCGAATTGGGCCAGATCCACGGCGGACTGCAAATGCTCGATCCGCACTCCCATGGAAAAGGGCTTCGGCTCCATCGCAAGGCCAAAGCGCTCCAGCATCTGGAAGCTGTCCCGGGCGCTGTGGCCCGGCGCAAGAATCAACTGTTGGCAGGGAAGCTGCTTCGTTTCTCCTGCCTGAAGATATTCAAGGCCCGTCAGGGCTCCGCCCTCGGCCTGCAGGCCGGTGAGCTTTGCGCCGAACCGAACCTCCCCGCCCAGGGCGATGACCCTGGCCCGGAGATTTTGAACAAGCTGCAGCAGCACGTCGGTCCCAACGTGGGGTTTTGCGTCCCAGAGTATGCTTTCATCGGCCCCGAAGCGGACCAACTGCCGCAGCACCCAGCCCTGCCGTTCGTTTTTGGTTCCGGTGTTCAATTTTCCGTCAGAGAAGGTTCCTGCGCCCCCCTCTCCGAACTGGACATTGCATTCCGGATCCAGACTGCCGGTTTTCCAGAAGTGCTCCACGGCCCGGTGCCGCTGGGCCGCCTCCTGTCCCCGCTCCAGAACAATGGGGCGCAGCCCTGCCGCGGCAAGAATCAAAGCGGCAAACATCCCGGCGGGGCCGAAGCCGACCACCACGGGCCGACAGGCCGGCGCAGAGCTTGCCTTCGGAGGCTTGTACCAGACGTCCCGGGCCAGACTGACCTTTGGGTTCCGGCACTGGCGCAGAAGCTGCTTTTCGCTTTTGCGGGTGGAAACGTCCACGGTGTAAATATAGCGCAGATCCGGTTTCTTTCGGGCGTCCAGAGACCTTTTGCGAATGTGGAGCGCCGCAATCTGGGCGGCCTGAATGCCCAGGGCCTGGGCCGCCAGATAGTAGAGCATGGAGGGATCGTGCCGCAGGGGCACGGAAATATCTCGAATTGTAATCATAAGCGGTATCCTGTTCTCTCCCGGCTCCAAACAGCCGGGAGCGGTTCTTTATCGAAGCTGCCCTGCCAGCAGACCGGAAGACCAGGCCCACTGCAGGTTAAAGCCGCCGCAGTCTCCGTCAATGTCCAGCAGCTCTCCGGCGGCGTAAAGCCCGGGAACAATGCGGCTCTGGAGGGTATTGGGGTTAAACTCCTGGGTAACAATGCCGCCTGCCGTGACCTGTGCGCCCTCCATGCCCATGCTGCCCGTGACCCTTAGCTGCAGGTCGTGGCAAAGGGCGACTACAGCGGTGAGATCCTTCCAGCTCAGGCCGGTCAGAGGCGCGTTCAGCTTGACTCCGCAGGCCTTTACCAGCATCCGCCCCAGACGGTTGTGGAGAATGCCGGTCAACAGATCCTCCGCCTGCAGGGTGGGGAAGCGGGAAATCCGGATGCAGAGGGCGGAGAGCAGCTCCTCTTGGGGATAGTCCGGCAGCAGATCCAAATGCAGTACACTCTGCTCCGTGGAGGCGGCGGTTCGGGACAGGTCAAAGACGGCCGGACCGGAGATGCCGTAATCGGTAAATTGAACCTCTCCCGCGGCCACAGCCAGCAGACTGTCGTGGAGGGTCAGCCGAAGGGATGCGTTGGCCCGCACACCCTTCAGGGCCTTGACCAGCTCTGTTTCGGTTTTCAACTGCACCAGAGAGGGCAGCAGCTTTGTGCAGTGATGTCCCAGACTCCGCAGAAGCTGATAGCCGGACAGACCGCCTCCCAGCTTTGTGCCCGCGGCGCCGCCGCAGGTGACGATGAGACGCTCGGACTCCCAAAGCGTACCGTTTTGATCCTTCAGCCGGAAGCAGTCCGCCTGCTTTTTGACACTGACAATTTCGGTGGCAGTCAGCAGTTGGATGTTCTGACGGTTTAGGGCGAAGCGCAGCACATCGACCACGGAATTTGCCTGATCGGAGTAGGGATAAATCCTGCCTCCTGCCTCTGTGACGGTGTAGAGACCGAGGGTTTGAAAAAATTCCAGTACCGCATCCACCGGGAAGGCCTTCAGGGCCGGCAACACAAAATCTGGGTTTGTGCCGTGATAGCGGTTTGGATTGGCGTACCGGTTGGAGAGATTGCAGCGTCCGTTTCCGGTTGCCAGCAGCTTTCGCCCAACGCGGGCCTGCCGCTCAAAAAGCAGAATTTGATTGTTGCCGGAAGCAGCCGCTTCAATGGCTGCCGCCATGCCGGCGGCGCCGGCACCGATAATTGCGATCCTCATAGATAAGCTCTCCCTTTTGCAGCAATGGGTGTCTGTCAACGGTCCGGGAACTACATGATTATAATACACTTTTTTTCAGCTGACAAGGGGAGAATTAAAAATTATACTGTTATTGGGACAGAAAATGTGTTATGATGCGATTAAAGCATGGATTCGACCGGCTTCGACTGCAGGATAAGCTTGCCGCAAATGCTTCAAACCGACAGTGGAGGGATAGTATGCTACAAGTCAAATATAGCCCGGACCGGAAGGAAAATTCCCGCCTTGCAGTGGCCGAGCTCTGCGCTCTGCCGGAGGGGAAACGGGGCATCCTGATTGTTCCGGAGCAAAATTCCTTCGACGCTGAATGGACCCTCTGCGAGCAGGGGGGCGATACCGTCAGCCGCAGGGCGGAGGTCCTGAGCTTCACCCGGCTGGCTTCCCGTGTGTTTTCCGTCACCGGAGGAATCGCCGTACCCTCCCTGGACCGGAGCGGGCGACTGGTTGCCATGGCGGGTGCGTTGGAGCTGCTTCGGCCCAAGCTCCGTCTGTACGGCGCTCAGATCGGAAAGCCGGAATTTTTGGAGGCCCTGTTGCGGATTGTGGACGAGTTTCACGCCTACGGCCTTGACGCTGCCGCCATTCGGCGGGTGCGGGGGGAGCTGACGGAGGCCCTGTCTGAAAAATTAGAGGAGCTCTGCCTTGTTTTGGAGCTCTATGATTCGCTCTGCCTGCGTTCCGCCATGGACCCTTCCACCCGGCTGGACCGACTGAAGGAGGCCCTCTGGGAGAGCGACTTTGCCCGGGGGCTCCATGTGGTGGTGGATGGCTTCACGGATTTCACAAATCAGGAGCTGGCGGTGCTCGAAGTCCTGGCGGCCCGGGCCGGGGCGCTGACGGTCTACCTCTGCTGCGACAGCCTGAGGGGAGGGCAAAGCGTCTTTTCCGTGCCCCGGGCCACTGCAGCGGCCCTGCGGGAAGGGGCGCGGCGCAGCGGCATAGCCTTTCATGCCGCCGCCCAGACCCCCCCGAAGCACCCGGGACCCCTGCAGCATCTTGCCCGGACGCTCTTTGCTTCCCGTATGGAGCCCTGGGAAGAGGAAACGGAGGCCGTTTCGCTCTGTCCTGCTGCCGGCCCGGCCGAGGAGTGCAGGCTGGCCATTGGACGGATTCAACAGTTAATCCGCAGGGGTGTCCGCTGGCGACAGATCGGTCTGGCCTACAGCGACGGAGGACTGTATGAGCCTCTGCTGGAGCCTTTGCTGGATCGGTATCGCATTCCCGCCTACTTTTCCGGAACAAAGGATTTGATGCGCCATGCAGTGATCCGCGCCGTGCTCTACGCGCTGGAAGCAGCCGTGGAGGGTATGGAGCCGGAGAGTGTCTGTGAATATCTGAAATCCGGCTACGCTCCCTGCAACCGGGAGCTGGCGGATCGACTGGAAAACTATGCCTATGTCTGGAAGCTCCACGGCAGTCGCTGGGATGCGCCTTTTGACAAAAACCCGATGGGGCCGAGCCTGACCCCGCTGACGCCGGAGCGCATGGAGGAACTGCTGTCCCCTCTGAACCGGGGACGGGAGGCAGCAATCAAGCCCCTGCTGGAGCTGCGGGATGCTTTGAACGCCGCAGCGAATACCGCCGCCCAGGTTCAGGCGCTGGAGGCGTTTGTCCGGGACATTCATCTGGAGCAGAGCCTTGCAGCCCAAGCAAAGGCTCTGACGGAGGCGGGAGAGCTGCAGCGGGCTCAGGAACTGAACCAGCTCTATGAGATTTTGCTGTCTACCATGGAACAGATTTACGGCGTCTTAGGGGCGGGGAGCCGTTCTCCGGAGGAATTCAGCCGCTTTTTCCGGGCTGCGTTGACGCAGAACGCGGTAGGCTCGATTCCGGCTACGGTGGATTGTCTGCAGGTGGGGAGCCTGAGCCAGATGCGGAACGCGAAGCTGTCTCATTTGATCCTGCTGGGGGCAACGGACGGGCAGCTTCCGGCCTGCCAGCCGGGCAACGGTCTGCTCAGTGATGCTGAACGGCGCTGCATGAAGGCAGCGGGGCTTCCTGCCGCCCCGGAGGGAGAGGAGCGAATCGAACGGGAGCTGCTCACGGCCTATATGGTTCTCACGGCAGCTACAGACAGCGTATTTATAAGCTGTGACGGGCAGAGCCCCAGCTTTCTGTTCGACCGTCTTCAAAGCATCTTTCCCCGGCGGAAGGACAGTGTCCCCCTGCCACAGCCGATGCAGAGCGCGGACGCAGCGGCGATGCTGCTCTGCGCAGGAGAGGAGGGCAGGGCTGCTCTGGCGGAGCTGCCTGAACTCGAGCCCATCGCAGGCAGACTGCTGGAGCGGGCAAAGTACCGGCCCGGCAGTCTGGATGCGCAGACGGTTCAGAGGCTCTACGGTAGCGCTGTTTCACTGTCTGCCTCCAAGGTAGACAGGCTTGCCGCCTGTAAATATGCCTATTTTCTGCAATTCGGTCTGGGGCTGCGGGAGCGAAAGCAGGCGGCTGTGGACCCGGCTATGTACGGAACGCTGGTGCACTATGTGCTGGAGCATACGGTGCAGGATGTGGAGGCGGAAGGAGGCTTCCGCGCGCTGCAGGAGCAGCGGGTGCTGGAGTTGGCCCGGGGCTGGTACGACAAATTCCTGCAGGAGGTACTGGGGGGGCTGACAGAGTATTCCCGCCGGGGCTCCTATCTTATGGAGCGCAGCTTCCGGGAGCTGGAACAGGTGGTCCGAAATCTCGCCCGGGAGCTGGCGGGCTCCAAGTTTATCCCGACGTATTTCGAACAGGTTTTCCGGGATGAAACGGCCATTCCGATTGTGGGAAGACTGGCCACCGGCAGCCTGATGGGGGTTGTGGACCGGGTGGATCTCTATACCGGCTCCGACGGCAAAACGTATCTGCGGGTGGTGGACTACAAAACGGGCCATAAGGACTTTGACTATACGGATATACTCAGCGGCATGGGAATGCAGATGTTGATTTACCTCTTTGCTCTGACCCGGGAAGCTGCCCGCTATTACGGGAAAAAGCTGGAACCGGCAGGGGTGCTCTACTTTCCGGCCCGCTACGATGTGGAGCTGACCAAAGGGAGGCTGGACCCGGAAGAGGCGGAAAAGCAGCGCCGCAGGAAGTTTCGCCGCAAGGGACTGCTGCTGGACAGCGAGGAAATCCTGCAGGCCATGGAGCCGGGGGAAGAGCCGATCTATCTGCCCTACCGCATCTCCAAAAAGACCGGAGCGCGCAGCGGTGATCTGGCGGACCCGGCGCATTTGACGCTGGTGGAGCACCACGTCCGCAGAGCCCTGGGGGAGCTGGCCGACAGCCTTTGCTCCGGCGCCATTTCGCCGGATCCCTTCTGGCGGGGGGAGGAGCACAATGCCTGCCGCTGGTGTCCCTACCGGGAGGTCTGCCGAGTGGACAGCGGCGAGATTCCCCTGCGGCGGCTGCGAGCCGTGAGCCGGGAGGAATTCTGGCGGAGCCTGGAAAAGGAGGAAGAGAACAATGGCTGATACCCTTACCGCGGCCCAGCGTTTGGCTGTGGAACGTCCCGGCGGGCCGATTTTAGTCTCCGCCGCTGCCGGATCGGGAAAAACCAAGGTCATCGTGGAGCGGCTCATGGAGCAGATCCTGCGCCGGGATCAGGACTGCTCCATCAATGAGTTTCTGATTATCACGTTTACAAAGAAAGCGGCCGCTGAGCTTCGGGCCAAAATCGCCCGGGAGCTGGCGGAGCGACTGGCGCAGGACCCGGACAACCGCCATCTGCAAAAGCAGCAGAGCCGGATTTATCTGACGCAAATTTCCACCGTCCATGCCTTTTGTGCCGAGCTGATCCGGGAATTTGCCTATGAGCTGGATGTGCCAGCAGATTTCCGGATGCTGGAGCAGAGCGAGGCTGCCGCCCTCTGGGAGCAGATTGCCGCGCAGCTTTTGGAGGAGCGATATGAAAGCATTGCCCGGGACTCGGCTCTGCGTCAGTTGGTGGACGGCCTCGGCGCCGGCCGGGACGACCGGAAAATTCCGGCGCTGATTCTCAGCGTCTACAACACGGCGCAGTGTAATCTGCAGCCGGAGCGTTGGCTGGAGGACTGTGAAGCTCGGATGGACTTGTCCGGCGTTTCCGGGGCGGAACAGACGCTCTGGGGCAAATGGCTGCTGGAGGGGCTGCGTTCCTGCGCGCTGGAGCAGGCGCAGATCATGGAGCAGATTCTGAAGGAGCTGGAGAAGCAGGAGGACAGTCTTGCCAAATACTGCCCGGTTTTTGAGGACAACGTCGCCAAGCTCCGGCATCTGGCGGCGTGCAGCGGCTGGGATGAGACCGTGGCGGCCGCTGCCGTGGATACAGACTTCGGGCGCCTGCCGCCGATCCAGAGCTGCGACGATCCCAGGTTGCAAAGCCGGGCAAAGGAGATCCGTACCCAAGCGCTCTATCTGCTCCGCCTCTGGCGGGACGAGCTGTATGGAAGCTCAGAACAGGTCCTTTCGGATCTTGCCCAGACGAAGGATACCCTGCATGCGCTGTTTTCTCTGACCCGGGACTTCTCCGCGCGCTTTGCCGCAGAAAAACGCCGCCTGCACGCGCTGGATTTTGCGGATTTGGAGCATCTGGCCCTTCGGCTGCTGCTGGAAGCGGACGGGAAGACCCCCACCCGGAGGGCGCGGGAGATCAGTCAACGCTTCCGACAGATCATGGTGGATGAATATCAGGACACCAATCAGGTGCAGGACGCCATCTTCCGGGCTGTCTCCCAGGCGGGAAGCAACCGCTTTCTGGTGGGGGATGTCAAGCAGTCCATTTACCGCTTCCGACTGGCGGACCCCGGCATTTTTCTGGAAAAATACGCCCGCTATCCCGACGCCAGGCAGGTGGGTGCTGCGGACTGTCAGCGGATTCTCTTGTCCCACAACTTCCGCTCCGGCGAGGCGATTCTGGAGGCGGTCAACGCCGTGTTCCGTCGCTGTATGTCCCCCAAGACAGGAGGGCTCGATTACGGCGAGGCGGAGGCCCTCCGTCCCGGCAGAGCCCTCGAGCCCCTGCCCCAGACCCAGGTGGAGCTTCACTGCCTGTCCACCGCCCGCCAGACGGAGGAGGGTGAAACGCCGGAAAAAAACCGGGCGGAGGCGGCCTTTGTAGCCGAACGCATCCGGGACATGCTGGCGGATATGACCCCGATCCGGGGCAGGGAGGGGCTCCGTCCCGTCCAGCCGGGAGATATTGTCATTCTCCTGCGTTCTCCCAGAAATGTCGCAGCCCAGTATCTCGAGGCCCTGCAGCAGCGGGGCATTCCCGCCGCCGCCGACATGGGGGAGAGCATTCTGGAGACTGCGGAGGTTCAGAGCCTTCTGTGCCTGCTCAAGGTTCTCGACAATGTCCATCAGGACATTCCTCTGGCCGGAGCTCTGTTGAGTCCGCTGTTTGGGCTGAACGCAGTCTCCCTCGCCGCAGCCGGACACAAACGGGGAGATGCGGATCTCTACGATGCTATCTGCGCGCTGGAGCAGCCGACGCCGGCGCTGCGGCGGGCGATGGAACAAATCACCGAGCTGCGGCAGCAGGCACAGCTTCTGCCGCTGTCCCTGCTGCTGGAAAAGCTCCAGCAGGCGGTGGAATTGGAGGCGGTCTACGGCGCCATGGAGAACGGCCCGGTGCGGCTGGAAAAGCTGCGAGCCTTTTTTGCCCTGGCGGCCGAGTTCAGCCAGGGTGGGCGCAACAGCCTGCATCAGTTTTTGCAGCATATAGAGGAACTGCAGCAGCAGGGGGGACCGGCCCTCCTGCGCCCCCAGGCCAATGCCGTCACGGTGATGAGCATCCACAAATCCAAGGGGCTGGAGTTTCCGGTGGTGTTCCTCTGCGGGCTCTCACAGCGCTTCAATTCAGAGGACCTCAAAGTCCCCGTGCAGTTCCACGCCGATCTGGGAGCGGGCTGTTCGGTCTATGACGCACCGACCCATACCCGCTTCAATTCCATCGCCAAGGCTGCCATCAACCGTCAGATCAAGGCGGAGAACATTTCCGAGGAGCTGCGGATTCTCTATGTGGCCATGACCCGGGCTAAGGATATGCTGATTATGACCCACTGTGCCGCAGAGCTTGAAAACCACTTGAAGGATCTGACCCTCTGCCTCAGCCCCGGCACGGCGAAGCTGCAGGCATCTCAGGCGGGCTGCCTCGGGGATTGGATTCTCCTGACGGCCCTGCTGCGCAGCGAGGCGGGGGAGCTTCACGCCGTGGCAGGCAAGCCGGAGGAAACGGAAGTCTCCGAAATCCCCTGGCGCATCCAATGGCACGAGCTTTCAGCCGTGGAACGGGGGAGGCCGATCCCGGCGCCGACATCGGGCAAAGGTCGGGAGCCCGTTGATGCGAAGGCTCTGGCGGATCGCCTTGCTTTCTGCTATCCCTACCCCGCTGCCCAGGCCTTACCCTCCAAGCTCACCGCCACCCAGCTCAAGGGGCGGGAGCTGGATCGGGAGGCGGACGACGGTGTGGCCCGGGAGCCGGAGCTCTGCTTCAAGCCCCGAAGACCTTCTCTTTTGCAGGGACAGCGCCCCCTGACCCCGGCGCAGCGGGGAACGGCCATGCATCAGGCCATGCAGTTTCTGGACTTTTCCCGTACGGAAAGTCTGGAGCAGATTCAAGCGGAGCTGGAGCGGATGGAGCGGGAGGCCTTTTTGACCCCCGCCCAGGTGCAGTCGGTGGAGCCGGAGCGGCTTCTGCGGGTCTTTCAGGGCCCGCTGGGAGAGAAAATCCGGAGGGCCGAGCGGGTGCTGCGAGAGTTCAAATTCTCCCTTCTGATCCCGGCGGAGCGGGTGGATCCCGCCGCCGCGGGAGACCGGGTTCTGCTGCAGGGCGTGACGGACTGCTGCCTGTTCCGTGACGGAGCGATTACGGTGGTGGACTTCAAAACCGACCGGATTCAGCCGGGAAACGAGGCGGCGGCCGGCGCAAAGTACCGCCCCCAATTGGAGGCCTATGCCGAGGCCCTTAGCCGAATTTTTGAATTGCCCGTGACGGAAAAGCTGCTCTATTTCTTCGCTACCGACACGCTTTTCTCCCTGTAGGCGGGAGACGCCCTGTAAACTCTCCCAAACGGCAAGGAGACTGGAAAGCTGCGTTATGGTGTTTGGAGCCTTTGTGTTGTATACTGCTGGTGTGAGCAAAACACAATCAATTTTTCGGAGGTATCACAATGGAACTTGGAAAGAAAATCAAACAGCTCCGCTGCCGCGCCAGCCTGACGCAGGAACAGCTTGCCGAGCGTCTGGGAATCAGCTCCCAGTCCGTCTCGAAATGGGAGAACGCCGTGGCCATGCCGGACGTCACCCTGCTGCCTTTGATTGCGGAGACCTTCGGCGTCAGTATTGACGACTTGTTCGATCTCAGCGTCGAGCAGCGCTTCAACCGCATCGAGAACCGTACGGATTTTGAGGAGGAGTTTCCCGCAGAGGCATATCTGGAATATGAGGAGTTCCTGAAATCGAAGCTCCCCGAGCCCCGGTACAAAAAACGTGCCACCGAGCTGCTGGCCCTGCTCTACTGGCACAGGATGAACGCCTATGGCCTGAAGGCTGCCCCTTACGCGAAGGAATTGATCCGCATGGCGCCGGACGACAAAAACAACGGCCCGTACTATCTAAGCCTGGCGGAAGGCCATGTGAGCAAGGATTGGAACTTTGCAAACCATCTTGCGGCGATTGAGTTTTACCGCGAGGTGGTGCGGGCGAATCCGGAGAGCCCCCGTCCCATGAGGTATCTGATTGAAAATCTGCTGGCGGATCACCGGGCAGACGAGGCGGAGCAGATTTTGAACCGGCTCTGTGCCGTGAATCGGGAGAAGCCCTTTCTGAATCAGGTGTACCGAGCCTACGTAGCTCTGGCGCGCTTTGACGCGGCGACGGCGGATGCAATTATCGAGGAGCTGGTGGCGGTCAACCCGGAGCACAACGGCGTCCTCTTTGAGGCGGCCCAGTACTATGCCAGAAAGTGCGAGTACGACAGAGCCATCGAGCTCTATGAGCGCTCCCATGCCTGTGACCCCAAGCGGCCCCGCTATCAGGACGCACTGCAGTCCATCATGCAGATTTACAGGATTTGCGGCGACTACCGCAAGGCGGCGGAGACCTGTGAACGTATTATCGATTCGCTGCAAAACGAATGGAAGCTGTCAGAGGAAGAACTGGACATGAAGGAGGCCAGAGCAAAGAAGGCGGAGCTGCTGGCAAAGCTATGATTCCCTCTGCCTTTCCTGCAATCGCAGCCTTCAAAAAACAGGGCGAGGACACCCGATTGGGCATCCTCGCCTTGCTTGTGGTGCGCCCGGCGAGCGCACGTTCTATAGTGTGAAAGTCCCGAACGCGCCCGGCAGCGGGAAGCGTTAGCCAAAGGCAAGGGTGTCCGTCGTGATTTTGTGGTTTCTTGTGTTAAGCCGATAACCGGAAAGCCGGATTAGGTGAGCGGTAGCTTAAAAAAGTGTAAAATCAAGCAGATATGGCCACAGCGGGGAATTGTGCAAATTGACGAAAAAATGACTTTACGATGTAAGCGTTTGCATTGGTTAGTGTTGAAACAGCGAAAATATACAAAATGTCGCAAAATGGGC
>JAGAEW010000026.1 GCA_017612935.1 Oscillospiraceae bacterium | reverse complement strand
GTGCTCCGGGCGAAAGCCCGGAGGTGTCCTGTGCTCCGGGCGAAAGCCCGGAGGTGTCCTGTGCTCCGGGCGAAAGCCCGGAGGTGTCCTGTGCTCCGGGCGAAAGCCTGGAGGTGTTCCGTGCTCCGGGCGAAAGCCCGGAGTTCTTCAATATGCCCATCTGGATTTCCCAAGATACTGAATTCCAAAAATATATCGCTTCCCTGCCAGCCGAATCCCCTGTGGCAATCGACACCGAGTTCGAATGGACCCGCACCTACTACCCACGATTGGCGCTGCTGCAGATGGCAGTGGAAAAGGACAACTGTGCCCTGGTGGATCCCTTCGCCATCACGGATTGGACACCGCTTCGCACCCTCCTGACCGACTCCGCCCGCATCAAAATCGTCTTCAGCGGAAAAAACGACCTGCCCATCCTCGTGCGTGTCTGCGGGGGCTATGAGAATTGCCGCCCCGCCGCGATTGCCGACCTCCAGATTGCGATGGGCTTTTGTGGCCATGCCGCCAACGCCAGCCTCAAATCCGTCATCGAGACCATCTTCGGCATCACCCTCGACAAATCCGAGACCCGCAGCGACTGGACGCAGCGTCCCCTGACTGCCCAGCAACTCGCCTACGCGGCGGACGACGTCGTGTTGTTGCCGGAGGCTTTTCAGCGGATTGCCAGCCAGCTGCGTCAGCATGGCAACTATGACTTCTTCCTGGAGGAAATGCAGCTCTTCGGTGCAGCCGAACTCTACGCCGGTTCCGAGCCTTCTGCGGCCTGGCGGCGCATCGGCGGCTACCGACGCATCCGCGGCGAACTACCGCGTACACGCATCCGCGCCCTCGCAAAATGGCGCGAGGAGACTGCCCAGGCCAACGACCTCTCCCGCAATCGGCTGCTCCACGACGAGGCCCTTATACGGGTTGCCTTGTCCGACACCCTCGCTCCTGCTGATATCATGCGGCTCCCACGCATTCACAAGCCGACTGTCAAGCGCTTCCAGAACAACCTCCTCGCCATCTGGAAGACCCCTGATGATGCGCCGCCCGAACCGCCGGAACCCCGTAATCCACTGAACACCACGGCCCGCAAAACCTATTTTAATCAGCGGCTCGAACGCATCATGGGACTCATCCGCCAGCGCGCCGAAGCACGTCATATTGACAGCACGCTTCTGGGCACCCGGCACGACGCCGAAACCCTGGTCCTCCAGGCACTTCAGAAACTCCCCCTGGACGGACGACTCCTCCACGGCTGGCGCGCCACTCTCCTGCAATCCGCTATCAGCGAGATCCTGGAAAAATAAGGGAATGATATCGGTAGAGGTTGGAATGTTATTACTGATAATGTGCTGGTTACTCTAAAACCTTACAAATCGATTTTTGTTTTTCAGTGGTTCCGACTTCAGTAACCTGGGGCCCTAGGCAATTTACGGATGGTTTCAGAATCCGGTCTATATTCGACTTTTCCTCCATTGAAATACAAAGTAAACTCAAGGGTATAAACACTAAAATTGCCACGCCTGTATGTCTTTCCATATTCTTCAATTGTAAAAAGGAGTGTCCCTCTGTATTTCCCATTGCCGAGATTGGAGACGTCTCCGACGGTCGCATCTACTAGCTTAAACTGCTCCTTTCCCAATCCTTCTTGCACTGCTTCTCTGGCCAATTTTTTCGTTTCGGCAATGACAAACCAATCCGGAAGATCGGTGACGTCGTATAACTCTACCCAGACTTTATCATCTTCCGAGCAGTCGATTTCAATCTCAAACGTGCCCTTTTCCTCCTTCCCCTCCACATAGGCGGTGACTTCGGCCTTGGCGGTGTATTTGTCCTGCCCGCTTTTCTCCAGATCGGAGACGGTGACGCTGGTGACACTGGAACTATAGCAATGATCCTGAATTATATCCTTAAAAATCTCTTCGGCCGTCTTGGAGATTTCGTTGTTCTTCTTTTCTTGATAATACCAAAATCCGCCACATACCAGGCCAATCAAGACAATTACGCCCAAAATGCCTGTTATTAGCAAACCCGTATTGGCCCCGGACTTCTTCGGGCTGGAAAACTGGTTGGAGACGGCTTGACGGGCTGCCGCCGCCTGCGGTTCCGGTTCCGCTGTGTACGGCATGCTCCCGGACAAGTCCGGCTCTGCGTTCGACGGCGTGGAAGGCGGCGTCAAGAGGATGTTACCCCCGCACGTGGGGCACTTGGCCTGCATGCCGCGCCATTCATCCTCGCACTGCATGACCTGATTGCAAAACGGACAAGTAAAATCGAAGCTCATGGTTCAACTCACAGTTGTATTAGTGTTTACTTTCTTCAAACTAAAAGACATGGAAAAATTCCTACTAGACTCCGGCGGCCGAACCTTTCATAACGGCGAGGATTTTCTTCCCGCAGGCGGACACGCCGCCGTAGTGCCAATCCAAGACTCCTCGGCGGTGATTTCTGCTCTGCAATGCGGACAAAGGAAAGTGAAACTCATGGTGTGTACTCCTGTCTTGTATTGGTGTTTATTTACATCAAATGGAAAGGCTCAGCGTGGGGCAAAAACACTATTTAGCTGTCCAAGCCTCCATAAAGCCACGCAGGAACGAGCCGATAGCAACTAACCCCACAATCAAAGCAATGATCCATGTAAGTAAAGATGTTTTTGTTTTCTTCTTCGGGGGATTTTCAAAGTCTCCCCGTGGCGTCGGCTTCGGTTGTTCAACATCTGTTTGTTTCCCGATTTTCGCTTCCTCATTTACAACTACTGTGTTTCGAGGAGTTGTATTTCGAGGAATAATCGGCGGAACCGGCTTGTGGCATTTCTTGCAGATGGTGGCCGCTATCTTGATGGTCTCGCCGCAGGACGGGCATTTTCGGGTGGTGCTTGGAAGAGCGATGACCTCCTCGCCGCAGAATTGGCAGATATGAGGTTTGCCCTGTTTGTTGGCAGGCAATATGACGGGACTGTCGCACTCCGGTCAGATGAACAGGAAATCCGGCTCGGCCGGGACATCGTCCGTTGGCCAGGAAGGCATTGGTGGTGTCGAACTCTCCTGCAATGGGGGTATGACTTGCTGTTCAGGCTGGGACCCT
>JAGAEW010000184.1 GCA_017612935.1 Oscillospiraceae bacterium | reverse complement strand
GGAAAGCTGGGCACCCATAACCGAGAGATCTGCATAAAGAAAGTCCGTAAGAAAATAGCCTAACGTGGATTCCTTCCGATAAAAGCAGAAAGTTTTTTCGGCGTGGGATTGCTCATATCCGCGAATCTCAATCAGTTCTTTTCCATCATGCACACAAACGATCATCCAGACCTGATTCGCCGGCACGGGGAATTCAAATCCTTCAAGCATAAACATCGCTCCTCTTCAAATGTAGATATATAGGATCTAAATATTTATGATAAGACTATTGACATTTGAAATCATATCAATTATACTTATATCGACCTACTGACAGAATTATATACTATTCAGTCTATAATGTCAAGTGGGATCAAAAATATTTTTTAGGAGGATACTACATGAACAACAACGAAACCGCGCCTCTGGTCCTGAACGCGAACCAGCTGGCAAAAACACTGGGAATATCCCGAGCAAAGGCATATCAGCTGATGCATCGTAAGGATTTCCCCACACTGATGATCGACAAGCGGCTGCTTGTTCCAAAGGACAAGCTGACCGAATGGATGGATCGTCATACGGGAGGTGAGCCGAGCCATGCAGACGCATGAAAAAATGACCGTTCCGAATCCGCCTGCGCCAACAGACGGGGAACAGTCATTTCGCAATGATGCTACAAACAGTATAGCGCAGTTTGTCGAAAATTGCAACACCGAATTTTCTGAGGAAGATTATGACAGCTTTCTCAGCCGCATTCAGGACCCATCGTACTTACCCACCATGTCCATGCAGGAGCTTTACAGCACAACCTTTGCCGGCCGGCCACCGGTTATCGACGGCCTGCTGCACACAGGCGCATATCTGTTGGTCGGCGCGCCAAAGGTTGGGAAATCCTTCCTGGTCGCGCAGATTGCTAATCATGTCAGCACCGGGCAGCCACTGTGGGGATATCCGGTGCGACAGGGCACAGTTCTGTATCTGGCTCTCGAGGATGATTATCAGAGACTTCAATCGCGGCTGTTCCGCATGTTTGGCAGCGATACTGCCGAGAAGCTGCACTTTGCGATTGCTTCCAAGCAATTGGGGAAGGGCCTCGCCGAGCAGCTGAACCAGTTTGTGCAGAAGCATCCCGATACCTGCCTTGTGATAATCGACACGCTGCAGCGCGTCCGGGAGAGCGCCGACACTTACAGCTACGCAAACGACTATGACGCAACCGGGCAGCTCAAGCGTCTCGCGGAAACCAATGGGATCTGTCTTCTGATTGTTCACCACACGCGGAAGCAAATGGCGGATGACAAATTTGAAATGGTCAGCGGCACCAATGGCCTGTTCGGGGCTGCGGACGGAGGTATGGTGCTTTACAAGCAGAAGCGAACGGATGACAAGGCTGTACTGGAGATTGTAGGCAGGGACCAGCAGGATCAAAGGCTGTACCTGTCCCGCAATCAGCAAACGCTTGCGTGGGAGTTGATCGAGGCGGAAACGGAGCTCTGGAAGGAGCCGCCCGATCCACTGTTGGAAAAGCTCTCTGTCTTACTGACGCCGGAAAGACCGTCCTGGTCCGGCAGCGCTACAGAACTGCGAGAAGCACTGGGCGCGGAGGAAGCGGCCAATGCGTTGACCTACCACCTGAATGTCCGTCAGTCCCGCTTGCTGAATGATTGTGGAATTCGATATCAGAATCAACATACGAGAAGCGGCAGCCGGATCACCCTGACGCTGGCGACGTGACGGCGGTGACGGTGGTGACGATGATTATGAGGGCCGGAAAAGACCGTCACATCGTCACCACCGTCACAAGGCACAAAAGCTTCCATTCAAGGTAAAACAATAACGAATTCATTACCGGCAAGCAATGCATGTGGCTATCCACATGCCAAAATCTTCGATCTGCTTGTTGGGGAGAAATCCCCAAACCCAGGAAATGTGCCTGCGGCACAGCTGCGCGATTTTTCAAATCGCTTATGGAGAGTACGTATCTTTTTCATATCATTGATACGCATTTCATCAGCCTGCCGCGAGGCAAAGGATTTGTCACGACAAAAGACGCCTGCAGCCACTACCATGTACGCAAAATGAGCGCGGAAAGCCTTGTCCTGCCAGGCCTTTTTCGGTGTGATCCGGCCATAGGTATATCCAATCATTCCCCCTGCCAAATAGCGGCTTCAATTTGCGTACTCTGGAATCATATGGCGAAATCTTTTTCGATTATCTGCAGAAATATTTGCATATTTTGTCTTGCTTTGTTATAATTGGATTTACAATAAGGATATAAGGGGAATTATAGCTTCTCTTGGCCCAAGGAGGATAGACGATGCTGCTGCAAACGCCGTTTCATGCGTATTACACTGCCAGAATGCTGGACAGTCTTTCGGAAAACGAGCAGCTGTTACGGGTTTATGCTTCCTCGGATATTCAAGCATACCCCTTTCAGATTGCAGCCGCCAGTTTTGCCCTGCGCTCTCCCTATCAGAAGGGCGTTATTCTCTGCGACGAAGCCGGGATGGGAAAGAGCCATGAGGCCATGTTGGTTATGAACCAGCGGTGGCTGGAGGGGCAAACGAGAATCCTTCTTTGCATTCCGAATGCCGACCTGGTGCATCAATGGGTGGACATGCTGGAGCGATTCTATTCCATGCCGTATGTAGTGTTGACGAACCGGAAGGAATGGGAGGAGAACGCCGCCGCGGATTCTTCCAACGGGTTCGACCAGGACGGCCTGGTAATTACCACGTATGAATTTGCCGCGG
>JAGAEW010000183.1 GCA_017612935.1 Oscillospiraceae bacterium | reverse complement strand
GCTGGATCGCTTCGCCCGGCACCGGGGCCGGGAGTTGACCCGGCTGGAGCTGACCCTTGGGGCCGCCGTCTGAGTTGCAACGCCCTGCGGGATACGGGCAACACCCTTTCCGACCCTCTCACCGGGGAGCCGGTGCTGGTGGCCCGCTGGCAGTTGGCGGCCCGGCTGCTGCCGGAGCTGGGTCTGAGCCGGGCCCAGTTTGAGGATCCCGGTGCGCTGCTGCTGCGGCTGGGACTGGCCCGGCCGGGCCTGCGGGTTCGGCTGATCCCCTTCCGGGCTGTGGGAACTTCCGGCGGTCTGCTGGCTGCGATTACCATGGATCGGATCACAGAGGACGGGGCACCTTCCCCGGCCCGGCTGGTGGCCTTTTCCCCAACCCCGCTGTCCGACGGGGGAGACTATGAGGCGCTGGTACAGGGGAGCGATGCGTAAATCCCCCCTGTGATCGTATCATTCTATTTCAAACGGAGGCACCATTATATGAATCTACGCGCATTTATTGTTCTGCTTCAACGGCTGCGGCGGGGGAAGATTCTCTATGTGGGAGGCAGCGACGTTCTTCCGCCGCCCCTGGATCGGGAGGCGGAGGCCGCGGCACTGGAGCTGCTGGAGCAGGGGGATCGGGGGGCAAAGCGCCTGCTGATCGAACACAACCTGCGGCTGGTCGTCTTCATCGCCCGCCGCTTCGAATCCACGGGCATCAATTTGGAGGACTTAATTTCCATCGGCACCATCGGGCTGATCAAGGGGGTCAACACCTTCCGCCGGGATCGGAACATCAAGCTGGCCACCTATGCCTCCCGCTGTGTAGAGAATGAAATCCTGATGCACATCCGCAAGACCTCCAACCAGAAGGGAGAAATATCCCTGGACGAGCCCATCAACACCGATTGGGACGGCAACGAGCTGCTGCTCTCGGACGTGTTAGGTACCGATGGGGATACGGTGCTGCGGGCTCTGGAGGACAGTGTAGATCACCAACTCCTGCGGGAAGCCCTATCCCGGCTCCCGGAGCGGGATCGGGACATTATCGCCACCCGTTTCGGCCTGGGAGGGCGGCAGCCCCAGACCCAAAAGGAGGTGGCAGACCGACTGGGCATCTCGCAGTCCTATATCTCCCGGCTGGAGAAGCGCATCCTCGAGCGTCTTCGGGCGGATATTACGCAGGCCCTATCGGCGTAGCGGGAAGCTTTGTCAGAATCGTTCTGTAGGACAGCGGCCCAAATCGGCCTTCATCTTTCGAAAAAACCGCTGGACAGGCATGGATTGCTTTGTTATAATAGGAGCAATCAATCTATACAGGGGGAAAAATCTATGAAATGTCCGCACTGCGGTTATCAGGAGAGTAAAGTTGTCGATTCCCGTCACTCCGAGGACGGAACCAGCATTCGCCGCCGTCGGGAGTGTCTGAACTGCCAGAAGCGGTTTACCACCTATGAAACGGTGGAAAGCCTGCCGATCATCGTGGTCAAGCGGGACAACAGCCGCCAGCCCTTCGACCGGAACAAGATCCTCAACGGAATGCTCCGGGCCTGTGAAAAGCGGCCCGTTTCCATGCAGGATCTGGAAACCGCGGTAAACGAGATTGAATCTCTTCTTCAAAACTCGCTGGAGCGTGAGATCACCACCGAATACATCGGGGAACTGGTCATGGAGCGCCTGAAACGCATGGACGAGGTTGCCTATGTCCGCTTCGCCTCGGTCTACCGCCAGTTCAAGGATATTCACAGCTTTATGCAGGAGCTGAACAAGATTTTGGAAGAGAAATAATACGCTGCTTCCATAATTCGATTTCATAAACCGTTTTACCATCCGCGGCAGCGCCACGGATAAATCGCACAACGTTTCCTGCATCAAATCCCCGTCCGGGCCTTCGAACCAGGAAGGCCCGGACGGGCTTATTCTATCGGCATTTTCCCCTTATCCGGATTTCATTTTCAGGTTTACGGCAATCACGCAGCTTGAAAGAGAGACGATATGAAGCACGAGCAGGAAGGCTCTGGCGTGATCCACTCCCTGGAGCCCGTAGGTCAGAAAGCAAAGACTGCTGTAGAGAAACGCAAAGAGCAGATTGAACAGGTCAATGGTTTCCAGTTGTTTTTTCACAATCTCCGGGTCGTCCTGCTTGGGGTCATAGCCCGCGAGGATGGAATAATCATTCTGGGTGATGACGTGCCGGAACAGGAAAAAGAGGAACAGCGAAAAGCTCGCAAGAAAGCCGGGGACGATCAGCGCCAGCGGATTCAGGCGTCTGAACAGCGCCACGGCGAGGTGGGCGGCGAAGAGGGCGAGGTTGATGATTAAAAGAATTGTTCGGGTTTGCGGCGGTGCTCCCGGAGGCTTGGGGCTTCGTTCTGCTCCCGTCAAGACCGCGTTGAAGTCTACCTCCAGTGCCTCGGCCAGCAGTTGCAGGGTTTCCACGTCCGGGGTGGCAATTCCCCGTTCCCAGTTGGAAACCGCCTGCCGGGATATGCCGATTTTTTCCGCAAGCTCAGTCTGCGAGAGGCCCCGTTGTTTCCGCAGGGCGAGAATATTTTCTGCAATACTGCCCATGGCAGACAGCTCCTTTCTTCTTGCCTTCTATCAGCCATGAGCAAAACTCGAAAACACAAGGAAATACAAGGGATTCCGGCCATGGCGGTCTCAGGCAGAAGTTCTGTTGCCCGTTTCGTCAGTCAAAGACCAGCGCCTGTCCCTGCAATCACAAAAACTGGAACAACGGGAAAAAGAACCGCGGCTGTACAAAGTACAAGGTAATTCCCGACGATTACAGAATGTCCGTAGACAGAGAATGCTTTCGTTTCAAGCGTCTGTATGCTTTGCGCACAGAGTGCGAACGATACAATTCGCGCTTCAAATGCAAGCATCAGTTCACCCTCTTGACAGGCATAGTCCCGTTTCTTACCGTTGCGTTTTGCTCATCTCTGCTTGCCTTCTATGATACGGGAACAGCGGGCCGCTGTCAAGCAAAGAACGGCCAAGAGGCTTTGCACCGGCGCAAAGAGGCGTTGCACAGCAGGCAATTGCCTCCGGGGCGAGCGCAGCGCTTGGCAGTTGAAGACGGGTCATTTGGCCAGTGGGGGATAGAAGGCGTTTTTTGCATTCAGAAAGCGGCGGCCCCTGCGGTCAGCGACCGTGACCGCCTCGGCGCGGGGGCTTTTTTGCCTGTCCGGGCCGGGAGCCGGATTTTTGTCCGGGGGCGGACCTGGGGCGGGCGGCGGACCTCCTTTCTGCGGGAGACTTGGAGGAGGCTGCGGACCTTTGGCCTTTTCCGGCCCGGGCTTGCCCGGCGGACGTTTTCTCCGCGGAGAACTTGGACTGATCCGCGGGCCTCTTGACTTCTGCGGTGCGGCGCTGCCCTGCAGCGAGGGCCTTCGTGCCATCGGCCCTGGCGGCCTTGCGGGGGTGAATCAGGCACTTTGGACCGGCGCCAATCAGGTCCTCCCGGTGGCAGCGGGTCAGGGCCTCGAAAACCAAAGCGTAGTTTTTCGGATCCCGGTATTGAATCAGCGCCCGCTGCATGGCCTTTTCGTGGGGATCCCTGGCAACATAGACCGGCTGCATAGTTCGGGGGTCCAGGCCGGTATAATACATGACCGTAGAAATCGTGGAGGGAGTGGGATAGAAATCCTGCACCTGCTCGGGCATATAGCCCATATCCCGGACGTGCTCGGCCAGGGCGATGGCGTCCTCCAGACGGGAGCCCGGGTGGGAGGACATGAGATAGGGAACCACATACTGCTCCAGCCCCATCTGGGCGCAGAGCTTTTTATATCGCTCCACAAAGCGCTCATAGACTGCGTTGCGGGGCTTGCCCATCAGATCCAACACATGATCCGACACATGCTCCGGAGCCACCCGGAGCTGGCCGGAGACATGATATCTTACCAGTTCCCGGAAGAAGGTATCGTCCTTGTCCGCCAGCAGATAGTCAAAGCGGATGCCGCTGCGGATGAAGACCTTTTTGACCCCCGGCAGGGCCCGGAGCTTTCGCAGCAGGGCGACGTAGTCGCTGTGATCCGCCCGCAGATTCCGGCAGGGACGGGGAAAGAGACACTGCTTGCCGGCGCAGACCCCCTTGGTGAGCTGCTTTTCGCAGGCGGGCAGGCGAAAGTTGGCAGTGGGGCCGCCTACGTCGTGGATATAGCCCTTGAAGTCCGGGTCCTGCGTCATGCGCGCCGCCTCCCGGAGAATGGATTCGTGGCTGCGGGTCTGGATGATGCGTCCTTGGTGGAAGGTGATGGCGCAGAAGGAGCAGCCGCCGAAGCAGCCCCGGTTGGAGCTTAAGCTGAACTTGATCTCCCGGATGGCGGGGACGCCCCCCAGCTTTTCATAGCTGGGGTGATAGCTGTTCTCATAGGGCAGATCGTAGGTCAGATCCATTTCCTCCTCGCTCAAAGGGGGCTGGGGTGGGTTCTGAATTACGAACTCCCGCTCATAGGCCTCGATCAGGGGCCGGGCGGTGAAAGGATCCGTGTTGATGTATTGCGTGTAGAAGGAGCGGGCATAGGCGGCCTTGTCCTCCTTTACGCTGCGCCAGTCCGGCAGAATGATGCCGTCTACCACCTGATCGGTGGTTTTGGAGCGATAGACGGTCCCGGCCAGGAAGGTCAGATCCCGGACAGACAGCCCGGCGTTCAGAGCGTCCGCCGCCTCCACGATGGAGCGTTCTCCCATACCGTAGAGCAGCAGATCCGCCTGAGAATCCAGCAGAATGGAGCGCTTCATTCTGTCTGACCAGTAATCGTAGTGGGCAAGACGACGCAAACTGGCCTCCATGCCGCCGATCAGGATGGGAATGTCCTTGTAGCTCTGTCGGATCAGGTTGCAGTAGACCACCGTGGCGTAGTCGGGGCGTTTGCCTGTGAGGCCGCCGGGGGTGTAGGCATCGGTTTTTCGGTGGTGCTTGAAGACGGAATAGTGGTTCACCATGGAATCCATATTCCCCCCCATAACCAGAAAGCCCAGCCGGGGACGGCCCAGCGCCGTGACGGAGGCGGGGTCCTTCCAGTCCGGCTGGGAGATGATGCCAACCTTATATCCCGCGTGCTCCAGCACCCGGGATATGATAGCGTGCCCAAAGGAGGGGTGATCCACATAGGCGTCCCCGATGACATAGACGAAGTCGCACTGATCCCAGTGCCGGGCTTCCATATCGTGTTTGGAGATTGGTAAAAACATGGGGACCTCCGTAACTTACAACAAAAATTGGGGAGGCACGGCCTCCTGTGCCGTGCTCCTTGAGGTGCTGCTTTCAGTATACCTTCTTTGAAAGAAAAATGCAAGCTTAACATAATTTCCCCTTGACATTGACAGTGACAGAAGGTACAATAACTGCTGGATTAGGCTGCCCACCCTGTCATTTAGGGGAGACAGCGGTGAGCTTTCTATGATCTCAGCATACCCAATTCTTTAAGAAAGGAGGTGTGCGGAGTTATGGATTGGTTTTGGTATATTCTCCTGCCCGTTTTGGGCATCGCCGTTGGTGTGATCGCAACTGTGCTGGTCTTCACGAAGATGAAGAAAGACGCAGTTGAAAAGATAAAAAAAGCGGATGAGGAAGCAACGCGTCTTTATAATGAGGCAATTAAGGCCGGTGAAAGCAAAAAGCGCGAAATGCTTCTGGAGGCCAAGGAAGAAATTCATAAAACTCGCACCGAAAATGATCGAGAGATCAAGGAACGGCGCAGCGACCTGAACAAGCAGGAGCGCCGCCTGCAGCAAAAAGAGGAATCTCTGGACAAGAAGCTGGACAATTTTGAACGTAAGGAAGAGGAACTCCGTAAGCGTCAGCAGGCCGTGGCCGCTGCGCAGGAGGAGGTCAACCTCATCAAAAAGTCCCAGATGGAAATGCTGGAGAAAATTTCCGGCTTCACCCAGGAGGAGGCAAAGGTCTACATTATCAAAAATGTGGAGGCCGATGCCCGCCATGACGCCGCCGTGAAGCTCAAGGACATCGAGGCCGAGCTCAAGGACAATGCCGATCAGCTCGCCCGGGAGATCATCTCCACCGCCATCCAGCGCTGTGCCGCCGACCACGCCGCCGAGGCGACGGTTTCTGTGGTGGCACTGCCCAACGATGAAATGAAGGGCCGCATCATCGGCCGTGAGGGCCGCAACATCCGCACCCTGGAAACCATCACCGGTGTGGATCTCATTATTGACGACACGCCGGAGGCGATTACTGTCTCCTCCTTCGATCCCGTCCGCCGGGAGATTGCCCGTGTTGCGCTGGAAAAACTGATTGCCGACGGACGCATTCACCCCACCCGCATCGAGGACATGGTGGAAAAGGCCCGCCGCGAGGTGGAAGCTACCATCAAGCGGGAGGGCGACCGCGCCGCTTTCGAAACCGGCGTGCAGGGTCTGCACCCCGAGCTCATCAAGCTCCTGGGCCGTCAGAAGTACCGCACCTCCTATGGCCAGAATGTACTCAACCACTCCATGGAGGTGGCCCACATCGCGGGGCTGCTGGCCTCCGAGCTGGGAGAGGACGTGACCCTGGCCAAGCGGGCCGGCCTGCTGCATGACCTGGGCAAGAGCGTGGACCATGAGATGGAGGGCAGCCACGTCCAGCTCGGCGTGGAGCTTGCCCGGAAGTACAAGGAATCCCCCGAGGTCATTCACGCCATTGAGGCCCACCACGGCGACGTGGAGGCAAAGACCGTCATCGCCTGTCTGGTGCAGGCGGCCGACGCCATTTCCGCCGCCCGCCCCGGTGCCCGCCGTGAAAACGTAGAAAATTATATCCGCCGTCTGGAAAAGTTAGAGGAGCTCACCGGTTCCTTCCACGGAGTGGACAAGGCCTATGCCATTCAGGCGGGCCGCGAGGTTCGTATTATGGTCAAGCCCGAGGATGTGTCCGAGGACAATATGATCCTGCTGGCCCGGGAAATCGCCAAGAAAATCGAAGCCGAGCTGGAATACCCCGGCCAGATCAAGGTCAACCTGATCCGGGAAACCAAGGCGGTCGAATACGCAAAATAGCATTGAATCAGTTTGTCAAGGCAGCATGGGAGAAATCTCATGCTGCCTGTTAATGTATGCCGGGCACGGGAAGGCATCGGAGGACGGTGGGCTGCTGACAGTGGGCTGATTGGGGCGTGCATCCCCATGCCCATGTGGCAGACCTGAGAACAAATCTCCGAGGCAACGTAAAACCGGCACAGCATTTCTTGGAATCCGTCTGCTGCAATGTTCGTTGTAAACAAGAAACGGTGCTCAACCATCTTCCTGTAACCAAACCCAAAGAATGTATTTTTTACTCTGTGAGGAAATACCGAGTATAAACAAACTCACGAATAAAATTAGGAAACACGGGACATAATAGGTCTTTTTGCCCAAAAGAATTGCCGAGAGTGAGGAAAAGAAGGAAAGAAACGTGGTTCTGCTGACCGTTGGTCTGAGGTTTCTGCTGGTTACTCTTGCGGTACTGCGGAGCCTGCTGAGGGGCGGTAAATAAGAAGATCCTAAGATGAAGCTCCCCTGTTCTTACGGGGGGCTTAAATTTATTAACGAAAAAATAAATAAATATGCATAAAACTAAGGCGAACAAGGCTTGAAAGCAGATGAAAAAAATGGTATAATGTCAGCAGTCGAAGTCTTCTGGGCGCGGCGGGTTGAAACTCGCCGCAGCCGGAATGAATAAATTCCCGAATTCTAACGTGGAGGTACAATGCTATGATGAACTGCAAAAAGGTCCGAGCGTTGCTGCCTTCCTATGCTGAGGGGAAGACAAATCCGAAGATCACGCAGGAGCTGCGGGAGCACCTGACCCGTTGTGATGACTGCCAGCGGCGCGTTATGCAGATGCGCCCGGGGGTCAACAGCCCGGACAAAGCTGCAATGCGTCTGGCCCGCAAGGTAGTAAAAGAGGATCACGCAAGGCGGCGTCGGAGTATGCTGCTCGGCGGGCTGTTGGGCTTTGCGTTTTCCCTGATTTTGATTCTCCTGCTTTTCCCCTTCGAAAAGAGCATGGTCAGAGAGTACCACGGCGTTCTGGTGAGCGAGCAGGGAGAAGTCTCCGCCACCGCGACGCTGAAGTACCGAAGCTTACAATATTTTCTGCGGAAGCAGGAGGTCAGCGCTACGCTGGAAGTGACCCTGTTGGGCGGCACGGACCGCCTCGATCTGGAGCCGGAGGCCACGGTGGATACCCTGATCTGCCGTCAGTTCCTGTGCCTGGACTCTACGTCCGGCCAGAGCCGGGAAAAGAGCCAACTGGTGCATGTATATGCAGATCCGGATCTTGAGAAGTTTTATCTTCGCTATGACGGGGACGATTCAGTGGTCAAACTGGTGAGCGCAAACCATTCGGTGGAGACGGAAGATTGGGATTTTCTTCCGAATTGATCTCTTGCTGAAGCGCAGTGGCTCCTGTCCGCAGGAGCCACTTTTTTGACAGTGTGGGTCCCGGAGCGGCAGCGGGGTTAGCTCCGATTCGGGGGAGCAGGGGGGGAGGAATCCGCCGATTGTGGGGATTGACAAATCTCATAAAAAGCGGTAGAATATAAATGCTATTCAGATGTGCCCCGCCGACTGGAAGCGGGCAAGCAGCGCGAGGACCGTTCAAAAGTGTCTCCGCATGGAGCTTCACCGGCGGGCAGAGATTTCCGCCGGCAGAAACGAAGGCTTTTTCAGCGTGCGGGCAGCCACCGGTTCCCGCACGCCGTTTTTGTTGAAAAAGGAATGGAGGAACAGCCTATGAAAAAACCTGGAAAACGCCTGATCTGGGCAGGCGTGTTCGCACTTATCACCGCAGGAACCGTGGCGCTGGCGCTGCTGTTGCCGGGCTTTTGGTTCTCTTTTTACACCGACTTTTCTCACTACTCCATATATTTTCTGGGGACTGTGCTTAGTCTGTGCCCGGTCCCCGTCTGGGAGATTCTGCTGGTGCTGCTGGTGCTGACGATGATTGGATGTCTGGTCTGGGCAGTCCGGAAGCACAGAATTCCCGGCTTTCTGGCGATGCTGCTGGAGATCAATCTGCTGGGCGTGATGCTGTTTATGCTGCTCTGGGGGCTGAATCATTTTGCTCCCCCCATTGGAGAGCAGATCAATCTGAATGTTCGCAAATACTCTGCCACGCAGTTGGAGCAGGCTGCGGCCTGGTATGCAGAGCAGGCCAGTGCACTCTCTACGCAGGTGAAGCGGGATGCAGGAGGAGAGGTTGTGCCCCCGTCCATTTCGGAACAGTCCGAAACGGCTGTGGCCGCCTATAAGCTTCTCGGAGCAGAGAACAGTCGCTTTAAGAGAACCGCTCCGGTGGTAAAGCCGCTGATGGGCTCGACCCTCTCTGCAGAAATGGGGACCACGGGAATCTACCTCTGTCTGACCGGCGAGGCTGCTGTCAGTACGAAGACCTACGGCCTGACCCAGCCCTTCACCGTCTGCCATGAGCTGGGCCATAGCTTGGCGGTGGCTCGGGAAGACGAGGCAAATTATCTGGCTTTTTTGGCCTGCCGCGCCTCGGAGGACGAATTGTTCCGTTATTCCGGCTATTACTGCGCCTTCCTCTACTGCTACAACGCCATCAACGAGGAGAACCCCGATGTGGCGGCGGGGCTCTGGGAGCACTGCTCCGAGCAAATGCGCAAGGACTCCAACCAACATGTATCCCACGACAAGCAGTTTGAGGGCAGCCTGCGAGACACTGCTCAATCGGTCAACGATACCTATCTCAAGACCTTCAATGAAGCAGGCGTGAAGTCCTACGGACTGGTTGTGGACTATCTGGTTACGGAGTATTTGCAGAATCACTGATTCAAATGGACGGGCAATGTGTGAGGTTCAAGCTTTGACACAGTGCCCGTCTTTCACAAATATTAAAGGAGGACGCTCCCATGAAAAAGACGACTGCCGCTCTGCTGGGTGCAGCGGGAACGGCTGCCGCCATTGCTTCCGTCCCCTATTTGCATCAGCAGAGCACCGAATTGGAGGCATCGCACTATATCTTCCGGTCTCCCAAGCTTAGCGGGCCGCTGGAGGGCTTCCGCATCACTCAGATCTCCGACCTGCACAACCGCAGCTTCGGTGCCGGAAACTTCCGCCTGCTGGCGTTGACGGAGGCCCAGCTTCCGGATCTGTTGGTAATCACCGGCGATCTGACCGACAGCTACCGCCCGGATTTGCAACAGGCCCTGGACACCGCGGCGCGGCTGGCGAAGATTGCGCCCTGCTACTACGTCACCGGCAACCATGAGCTGCGCATGGAGCGAAATAAGCTGAAAGACTTCCTGCGGGCATTGGAGAATGTGGGGGTAACGCCCCTGCGGGGCGAGGCGGTGACGCTGGGGCTTGGTATGGGCTTCCGACTTTTGGGAGTGGATTCCAATCAGGCCAACAGGGAGCTGCTGCAACGGCTGATGGAAAATCGTCCGCCGGAAGAGCTGAATATTCTGCTCTCCCACAAGCCTCATTACGCCAGGTTCTATGAAAAGGCCGGGGTTGATCTGGTGCTGGCGGGCCATGCCCACGGCGGCCAGTGGCGTTTGCCGGGGCTTGGGGGCCTTTATGCCCCGGGCCAGGGTCCTCTTCCCCGCTACACCGCGGGGATGTATCGTCTCGGCAACACTGTCATGTGCGTCAGCCGGGGTTTAGCTGGTTTTCCCTTCCTCCCCCGGATCGAGAATCAGCCCGAAATTGTCACCGTGATCCTGCGGGGAGAAAAGAAGTGAGTGCTCCGGGTCGCGACGCACCAGGTACAAATCAGAATCGGAGGAATCGGACCCCATGAAAACAATTTATCTTGCCGCCGGCTGCTTTTGGGGCGCCCAGCATTTTCTGCGCCAGCTTCCCGGCGTCAGCGCCACCCGGGTGGGTTACGCCAACGGGCGGACAGAGCATCCAAGCTATGAACAGGTCAAGCATGGACACAGCGGCCACGCCGAGACGGTGGAGGTAGTATACGACGAGACGCCTCTGCCCACGGCGGAGCTGCTGGACTGCTATTTTCTGACCATCGACCCCACTTCTGTCAACCGGCAGGGGGAGGATGAGGGCGTGCAGTACCGTACCGGCATTTACTATACCGATGAGAGCATGCTTCCTCTGCTGCGGGCGGAGCTGGACAAGCTGGAATTCCGCATCGGGCAGAAGAGCGCCATTGAGCTCAAGCCGCTGGAGCATTTTTTTCCTGCCGAGGACTACCATCAGGACTACCTGATTAAAAACCCCAACGGCTATTGCCATATCCCCAGGGACCTGATCGACAAGGTCCGGAATCTGAAACAGAAATAGGAATTTTGCCATATGGATTTATTGAAAACCTATGAAACCAACGGCGTCTCCCCGGCGGTCTACCGCTTCGGGGAGCGCATTCTTGCGGGCCTGCGGGAGCGCTTTGAAGCCATCGACCAAATGGCGGAGTTCAATCAGGGGAAGGTCATCCGGGCCATGCGGGAGTGCCGGGTGGACGCGGCCTGCTTTGCCGCCACTACCGGCTACGGCTATGACGATGTGGGCCGGGCGCGGCTGGAGGAGGTCTATGCTGCCGTCTTCGGGGCGGAGGCCGCCCTGGTGCGGCCACAGATCACCTGCGGAACCCATGCGCTGACCGTGGCCCTGTCCGCCAACCTGCTGCCGGGGGACGAGCTGCTCTCCCCCGTGGGGGCCCCCTACGACACGCTGCAGGAGGTCATCGGCATCCGGCCCTCCCCCTGTTCTCTGGCGGAGTACGGGGTCAGCTACCGGCAGGTAGATCTGCTGGAGGACGGGAGCTTCGACTATCCCGCCATCCGGGCTGCCATCGGCCCGAAGACCAAACTGATTACGATTCAGCGCTCCAAGGGCTATGCCACCCGCCCCAGCTTTTCCGTGGCCCAGATCGGGGAGCTGATTGCCTTCTGCAAGTCCGTCAAGCCGGAGCTGCTGGTGATGGTGGACAACTGCTACGGCGAATTTGTAGAGGCGCTGGAGCCCTCCCAGCTGGGGGCGGATATGAGCGTGGGCAGTCTGATTAAGAACCCCGGCGGGGGTCTTGCCCCCATCGGCGGCTACATTGTCGGCCGGAAGGTCTGCGTGGAGCGCTGCGCCTACCGCCTCTCCGCCCCCGGTCTGGGGCAGGAGGTCGGCGCAAACTTGGGCATTCTGCCCAGCTTCTATCAGGGTCTCTTTTTGGCCCCTACCGTGGTGGCTGGGGCCCTCAAGGGGGCAATTTTCGCTGCCAACTGCTATGAGCAACTGGGCTTCCGGGTCATTCCCGGCGGCGCGGAGGAACGACACGACATCATTCAGGCCGTGGAGCTGGGCTCCGAGGCAGGAATGCGGGCCTTCTGCAAGGGCATTCAGGCTGCCGCCCCGGTGGATTCCTATGTGGAGCCTATCCCCTGGGCCATGCCGGGCTATGACAGCGAGGTGATTATGGCGGCGGGCGCCTTTGTACAGGGCTCTTCCATCGAGCTTTCCGCCGACGGCCCCATCCGTCCTCCCTATGCGGTCTATTTCCAGGGGGGTCTGACTTGGTATCACGCCAAGCTGGGCATTCTGCGCTCTCTGCAGGAGCTGGTCAGTGGGGGACTGATCCCCGGGGAGGCCCTGTGATTTCCGTTCCTTCCCCGGCGCGGGAAGCGCTGGAGCGCCTGCAGGCGGCGGGCTTTCCCGCCTTTTTAGTGGGGGGCTGCGTGCGAGACAGCCTGCTGGGCAGAAGCCCCGACGACTGGGACATCACCACCGCCGCCCTGCCGGAGCAGGTGGAGCAGCTCTTCGCCGGGGAGCGGCTGATTGAAACCGGCCTCAAGCACGGTACCGTGACCCTCCTGCTGGCGGGTCAGCCCTTGGAAATCACCACCTTCCGCACCGAATCCGGCTACGCGGACCACCGCCACCCGGACAGCGTGCGCTTTACCCCCTCCCTGCGGGAGGATCTGGCGCGGCGGGATTTCACCGTGAACGCCATGGCCTGGAGCCCCGCAACCGGGCTGCAGGATCCCTTCGGCGGCAGAGCCGACCTGCAGGGGAGAATCATCCGCTGCGTGGGAGATCCCCGGCAGCGCTTTGAGGAGGACGCCCTGCGGATCCTCCGGGCCCTGCGTTTTTCCAGCCAGCTCGCTTTTTCTGTGGAGCAGTCTACCGCCGAGGCGGCCTTCGCCCTGCGGCAGACCCTGGAGCTGGTGAGCCGGGAGCGAATCGCGGTGGAGCTGACGAAGCTCCTGTGCGGCCCAAAGGCCGCCGAGGCGGTGCGGGAATTTTGGCCCATTCTTGCGGTTCCCCTGCCGGAGTTAGAGCCTATGGCGGGGCTGGATCAGCGAAGCCCCTATCATTGCTATGATGTACTGGAACACTGCATTGCCGCAATGGAAGCAGTTCCCCCGGACAGGTTCCTGCGCTGGGCTGCCCTGCTCCACGATGTGGGCAAGCCCGCCGCTGCCTCAGTGGATGCCAAGGGCGTCGGGCACTTTTACGGCCACGCCCCTCTGGGGGCGGAGCTGACCCGGGGCATTTTGACCCGCCTGCGCTTCGACCGGGAGACAGTCCGCCGGGTGACGCGGCTGGTGGAGCTCCACGATTTCCCCATCGCCCCGCCGGAGGGCAGCCCGGAGCGGGCAATCCGGCGCTTGCTGGGAAAGCTGGGGGAGGAAGATTTCTTCCGCCTGCTGGCCCTCAAACGGGCGGACGCCCTGGCCCACCACCCTGACTACCGGGGCCGGGCGGCGGACTGTGAGCGCTTTGAGCAGCTTGCCCGGCAGCTTTTGGAGCAGCAGGCCTGCTTCCGTTTGAAGGATCTGGCCCTCAACGGCAGGGATCTGCTGGCCCTGGGCTACCCCAGCGGGCCGCTTCTGGGCAAGGTCCTGAAGGAGCTGCTGGAGGCGGTGCTGTCCGGGCAACTGCCCAACGAGCGGGAAGCCCTGCTGGAAGAGGCGAAACGCCGAAAGCCGAGCGCATAGGAAAAAACCGACACGGGGATGGGAAACGCCTGTCCCCGCGAGGATGCTGCCGTGTTTGAAAAATGCTTGACATTCGAAGAGGAGTTGGAAACGATTGAGAACAAGCTGGAGAAAGCAGAATCCGTATGCCTCGGCGCCACTACGAAAAACTTCCCGTCCCGCCTCGTTCCGTAGTGGCCGCTGACCACAGCGGCCAATCTGTCAGCTTGCTGCGAAGAACGAAAGCCGCAGGGCGTGGGGAAAAGGCGCATGTGGTTATGCGCCAATACGGAAAAAACTGCAGCGCGGCGGGGGATACTGAAAGACAGCCCGGGCAGACTGGAAGGCTCCAATCTGCCCGGGTTCCAAATTGTCAATTATCAGCCGTCAACTGTATTACTTCTGTTCCATTTCCTTCAGGGCTTCCTTGCGGGAGAGGTTGACGCGACCCTTTTCGTCGATTTCCGTGACCTTGACCCAGGTCATATCGCCGATGTTCAGCACGTCCTCCACTTTCTCGGTGCGCTTGAACTCCAAGTCACGGATGTGAACCATGCCGTCCTTGCCGGGAGCCAGCTCCACGAAGGCGCCGATGGGGATGATGCGGACGACCTTGCCGTAGTACAGTTTGCCTACCTCGGGGACGAAGCAGATGTCGTCGATCATGCGCTTGGCGGCGTCGCAGGAGGCGGCGTCGGGGGAAGCGATGTGGATGGTGCCGTCGTCTTCGATGTTCACCTCGGCCCCGGACTCTGCCACGATCTTCTGGATCATGGAGCCGCCCTTGCCGATGACCTCGCGGATCTTGTCCACGTCGATCTTAATGGTGATCATCTTGGGGGCGTACTCGCTGACTTCGGGCCGGGGAGCGGGGATGCAGGGCAGCATGACCTCGTTGATGATCTCCAGCCGGGCCTTGCGGCAGCGCTCCAGCGCATCGGCAATGATCTCCATGGTCAGGCCGTCGTTCTTCAGGTCCATCTGAATGGCGGTGATGCCCTCGGTGGTACCGGCTACCTTGAAGTCCATCTCACCGTGGAAGTCCTCCACGCCCTGAATGTCGGTGAAGGTTCTCCAGGCGCCGGTCTCTTTATCGGAGATCAGGCCGCAGGAGATGCCGGCCACGGGCCGCTTGATGGGCACGCCGGCGTCCATCAGCGCCAGAGTGGAGCCGCAGATGGAGCCCTGAGAGGTGGAGCCATTGGAGCTCACGACCTCAGACACCACCCGGATGCAGTAGGGGAACTCGTCCACGCTGGGCAGCACAGGTACCAGCGCCTTTTCTGCCAGAGCGCCGTGACCGATCTCGCGGCGGGAGGTGGAGCGGGCCGCTCTGGCCTCGCCGGTGGAGAAGGCGGGGAAGTTGTAGTGGTGGATATAGCGCTTTTCCGTCTCCGGGAAGATGGTGTCAAGCTTCTGGTTGGCGGCGAGGGTGTTCAGCGTGCAGATGGAGAGCACCTGCGTCTGCCCGCGGGTGAACAGACCGGAGCCGTGCACGCGGGGCAGGACTGCAACCTCGGCGTCCAGAGGCCGAATCTCGTCCATGCTTCTGCCGTCCACGCGCTTGCCTGCCAGCAGCCACTTTTTGACGACCTTCTTCTGCATCTTGTAGAGGCAGACCTCGATGTTCTCTTCATAGTCCTCGTACTTCTCGGCAAACTTCTCGGCAAAGTCGAGGCGGGCGGCGGTGAGACGCTCCTCCCGGACGTTCTTGTCGTCGGTGTCCAGAGCGTGCTCGATCTGACCCAGACCGTACTGGCACAGCTCGTCCAGCAGCTCGTGGTTGACGGCGGCCTTCTCGAAGGTGAACTTGGGCTTGCCGATGGCGGCGACGATGGTGTTGATAAAGGCGACGATCTGCTTGTTGGTTTCGTGGGCCAACTCGATGCCCTTGAGCAGAATCTCCTCGGAGACTTCCTTCGCCTCAGTTTCGATCATAACCACCTTCTCGGCGGTGGAGGCGATGGTGCAGAACATCAGCGCGGCGGCCCGCTGCTCGGCGGAGGGGTTGACGATATATTCTCCGTCCAGATAGGCGACCTCAGTGGTGGCCATGGGGCCGTTCCAGGGCACGGAGGAGCAGGCAGTGGCGATGAAAGCGCCCAGAGAGGCAACGACCTCCACGGGGTTTTCGTGATCCACAGCCAGAGAGGTGCAGGTGATGACCACGTCGTTGCGCAGCTCGTCGTCAAAGAAGGGACGCATGGGGCGGTCAATCAGGCGCATGGTGAGGATAGCCTTTTCGGAGGGACGGCCCTCCCGGCGGTTGAAGGAGCCGGGGATTCTGCCTACGCCGTACAGGCGCTCTTCAAACTCGATGGTCAGGGGGAAGTAGTCCATGCCGGCCTTGGGGATGGGGTTGCAGGTGATGGCGGTCAGAACCACGGTGTCGCCGTAGCGGCAGATGCACTCGGCATCCGCCAGCTCCGCCACCCGGCCTGTCTCGACGGTAAAGGTACGGCCGCCGATTTCGGTTTCAAAGACATGGTGATTGGGGTATTGCTTTTTGGTAATCATAGAAACCTCCTTGTTTCTTTGGGCGCACAGGAGGTTTCGCACTTGAAACTGCCGCCGCAAGCCGCTGGGCCTGTCACCGATGCGGGATCCGGCGGTACCTTCAAACGCGAAGCATCACCTGTGCGTGTTTTCTTTCAAAAATCGGGATTCCCCTCCGGGGAAATCCCGATTTTTGAAACTGCTTACTTACGGATGCCCAGCTTGGCGATAATCGCACGGTAGCGGTTGATGTCCTTCTTGGCAAGGTAGTCCAGCAGGGAGCGACGCTTACCAACCATCTTGAGCAGACCGCGGCGGCTGTGGTTGTCATGGGTGTGGGTGCGCAGATGCTCAGTCAGCTCCTGAATGCGGGCAGTGAGAATGGCAATCTGGACCTCGGGAGAACCGGTATCGCCTTCGTGGGTTGCGTTCTCCAGGATAACCTGGGACTTCTTTTCCTTCTGAATCATGGTAGTACCACCTTTCTGTTGTTTCGCCCCTGGACTAAGTATGCGGTCGGTGTGAGCCGCAAACCGAGGACCGGGGCTATGGTCTTGGACCAAATAATCCTTGCATGGAATTTTACCAGCCAATGTAGTATAACACGGATGCTGTCTATTGTAAAGCAGAAAAAGATTAAAATTTCAAAAAAATGTGGCTGTCCTACCCAAAATGGGGGACGCTCCTGCAAGTTTCTCGAATTTGACAGGATATTGGGAAAACACTGCCGTCTTTCTGGAAGCATTTTCAGTTGCTTTTTCGACATGGATAGAATATAATAAACATACAATGTAAAATGGGAGGAATACGATATGGCAAAGACACTGGTTCTGGCGGAGAAGCCCTCGGTGGGCAAGGAGCTGGCCCGGGTGCTGGGCTGTCGTCGGTCTTCGGAGGGATACATGGAGGGGGAGCGCTATATTGTCACCTGGGCGCTGGGCCATCTGGTGACGCTGGCGGATCCCGATGTATATGATAAGAAGCTGGAAAAATGGAATCTGGACGATCTGCCCATGCTGCCGGAGAAGATGAAGTTAGTGGTGATTCCGGAGACCTCCCGCCAGTACAAGGTTGTGGCGAATCTGATGAAGCGGGGCGACGTGTCCGAGCTGGTCATCGCCACGGATGCCGGGCGGGAGGGCGAGCTTGTGGCCCGGTGGATCATGCTGAAGGCAGGCTGGAACAAGCCGACGAAACGTCTTTGGATTTCCTCCCAGACCGACAAGGCCATTAAGGAGGGCTTTGCCAGTCTCAAGCCCGCGAAGGACTACGACAATCTGTTCCGCTCTGCTCAGGCCCGCTCCGAGGCGGATTGGCTGGTTGGCCTCAATGTGACCCGTGCGCTGACCTGCAAGCACAACGCTCAGCTCTCAGCCGGTCGGGTTCAGACCCCCACGCTGGCGCTGGTGGTGGCCCGGGAGGAAGAAATCCGCCGCTTTGTCCCCAGAGAATTCTACGGTCTGTGCGCCGAGCTGGAGGGCTTTCGGGCGACATATCGGGACGAGAAGGGAAATGCCCGCTCCTTTGACCGGGAGAAAATGGAGCAGCTTTTGAAGCAGTGCGAGGGCAAAGCGGCAGTGATTACCCAAATCAGCAAAATGCGGAAGCAGACCCCGCCGCCCGCCGCTTACGACCTGACGGAGCTCCAGCGGGACGCCAACCGGAAGTACGCCTACTCTGCAAAGGAGACCCTGAATCTGATGCAGAGCCTCTATGAACGCCATAAGGCTCTGACCTATCCCCGGACGGACAGCCGTTATATCTCCGACGATGTGGTTCCCACCCTGCCGGACCGCCTGCGGGCCGTGGCCCAGGGGGAATACAAGGAGCTGGCCTGGGCCGTGCAGCGCAAAAAGCCCTTCCAGACGAAATATCTGGTGAATAATGCCAAGGTGACAGACCACCATGCCATTATCCCCACCGAGGAGGCGGTATCCCTCTGCGATCTGACCGGGCCGGAGAAGAATATCTACGATCTGGTGGTGCGCCGCTTTTTGGCGGTGCTGATGCCGCCCCACGAATACGAGCAGATTTCTCTGACTCTGCAAATCGGGAGCTGCAGCTTTACTGCCTCCGGCAAGCGTGTGTTGGAGCCGGGCTGGAAAGCGGCCTATGACCGCAGCTTCGCTGCAATGGAGGAGGAAGGAGAGGAGACGGAGGAGCAGCAGCGCCTGCCGGAGCTGCAAAAGGGGCAGCGCCTCAAAACCCGGAAGCTCCGCCTGACCATCGGCAAGACCACCCCGCCCGCCCGCTATACCGAGGCAAGCCTGCTGACGGCGATGGAGCATCCTCAGGGGCAGGTGGCGGACCGGGCCCTGCAAAAGATTTTGCAGGAGACCTCCGGCCTCGGCACCCCCGCCACTCGGGCGGACATCATTGAAAAACTCTTTTCTTCCTTCTACATCGAACGGCAGGGCAAGTCTCTGGTGCCTACCTCCAAGGGCATCCAACTGGTGGGACTGGCTCCGGCGGAGCTTCGCAGCGCGGAGCTGACGGCCCGCTGGGAGGACCGTCTGGCCCGAATCGCCAAGGGGCAGGAGCGGGACAAGGATTTTGTGGACCAGATGCGGCAGTATGCTGCAAAGCTGGTCAAGGACGTGCGGGCCAGCGAAGCCAGCTATTCCCATGATAACCAGACCCGCAAGCCCTGTCCCCAGTGCGGCAAGCTTCTGCTGCTGGTGAAGGACAAGCGGGGCGAGCTGCTGGTCTGCCCGGACCGGGAGTGCGGCTTCCGCAAGCGTACCACCCAGGTGACAAATGCCCGCTGCCCCAACTGCCACAAAAAGCTGGAGCTCTGGGGGGAGGGGGACAAGCAGACCTTTGCCTGCGCCTGCGGCTACCGGGAGAAGCTCTCGGACTTTGAAGCCCGACGGAAGCGGGACGGAGCGGGCAAATCCGACGTCCGCCGCTTCATGGCGCAACAGGAGCAGAAAACCGATCGCAACCCCGCCATGGCGGAGGCGCTGGCAAAGTGGCTTGCCGAGCGGGAAAAATGAATTATTCCGGCTCCCCCTGAAATTCCAAAAATAATTTAATCCGCTAAAAAAAACAAATGTTTTTTTAAAATTTCTATGGCTGGCCTCTTGACCGGAAGTTGATTTTCTGATAAAATATACAGTACAACAGAAAATAGGTAGACCAATTTTGGGCAATTTGCTCAAAAAGAGAATGCGTCATAGGCTCGGATTTCTGCTTCGCTCTTTCGGGCCAAAGGGATTCGTATATTTTCCGCCTCTGACAACAGAGCGGATGATATAAATATTTCAAAAAGGAGACACGACAATGAAGAACACATCGCTGCTCCGCCGGAGCCTTTCGGTGATTCTTGCGCTGACCCTGTTGTTCTCACTGCTGGCCCCGGCGGCCAGTGCTGAGCCGACAAAGGCCGCAGGGAACCAGGTCGAAGAGTTGACTTTGGAACCGATAGAATCCGGTGCACCGGAGTCTGTCAAGCTGGGTAGAACCAGTGGGAGAGACACGATTCCCATGGAAGACCACGCATTGACTGAAACGGTTCGTGTTTCCATCTTTCTGAATCGTGCGTCTACCATCGACGCCGGTTTCAGCCTTGATGGAATTGCGAACAATACCTTGGCGAAGGTCTACCGCACCAGCCTCCGCATTGCGCAGGACGCCATGACTGCCAAGATCGAAAAGGCGATCGGCAGCAAGCTGGACGTCCGCTGGAACCTCACTTTGGCAACAAACTGCATTTCCGCAAATGTCCTTTATGGCCAGATTGATACCATCAAGAAAATTTCCGGCGTTCAGAAAGTTGTTCTGGAGCCCCGCTACGAGGTTATGAAGGACGAAGAGACCGATCAGCCCAACAACGGCACTGCCTGCGACATGATCGGCTCCAACATCACCTGGGCCGCAGGCCTGACCGGCGCCGGCAGCAGACTTGCCGTGATTGACACCGGTATTGATGTAGAGCACCAGTCCTTCTCCGGCGAAGCGCTTGAGTACGCTTTTGCCCGCACGGCGGAGGAGAAGGGTATTTCCTACGACGAGTATGTGGCTTCTCTGAACCTTCTCGACGCTGAAAAGGTCAACGCCGTCAAGGATCAGTTGAACGTTAAGATTACCGGCGAGAAAGCTTATGTCAGCACCAAGATCCCCTATGCCTACTGCTACGTGGATCAGGATTACGATGTGACCCACGAGAACGACGAAGAAGGCGAGCACGGCTCCCACGTTGAGGGCATCTCCGCTGCCAACCGCTTCGTCAAGATTGACGGCGAGTTCAAGGATGCGCTCGAGGCTGTCGGCACGCAGGGCGTCGCTCCCGATGCACAGATCATCACCATGAAGGTCTTCGGCAACGGCGGCGGTGCATACTCCAGC
>JAGAEW010000182.1 GCA_017612935.1 Oscillospiraceae bacterium | reverse complement strand
TGTATGTCATTTTTCATTTCCTCCTTTTTTCTTTATAGTTTATTTTGAATAAGCGTTTATGACCGCTGCCGATGCCAGAGTGGTCTGCTCCAGCGCTGCACGCACCTGCGGCGCGTCGATCTCGTGGGTGCGTTCTGCGAGCTTCAAAAGCTGATCCAGGCTTGCGCCTGCCTGTCGGAGCGCCCGAACCAGATGCGCCGCATCGACGGGCGGTGCCTGTCGGAGCTCCAGGCCCATAATCGCACTGCGGCAGAACGCCTCCCGGGATAAGCGGGTCTGTTTTACCTTCTCGTTCAGCTCCGCCAGTTCCTCAGCGGTAAGACGGAGCTTGATCTCATACATACGTTTTCGCATGAACCTTCCTTCTCTCTATCTATGGGGTCTCAGGGGTGTCCCCCTGAAAAGCAGTCCCGTGGGCCCACGGGACGTTGCTTGCTGTGATCCTTGGACGTCTTATCAGAATGGCAGATCATCACCGATGCGGCTATCTGCAGGCCATACCGGAGGCTACGGCGTCTGCGCCCGTACGCGCTGCGATTTTGAGGACCGGGCTGTGCCCCGGCAGAGTCGTGCTGCACTTCCAGCCGGTAATAGCTGTCCATAGTCTCCGGTGCCTTGTATTGAGCAGGACCCGGTACCTGTTCTGGCAGTAAAGGAGCGATTTTGCATGCAATTTGTCCCCGACGCCCACATGCAACGGAAACGCACCGAACGCCTGCCAGGCAGGTCCATAGGACTCTCTCCTCCCCGCCTTCTTTTTGGCCGGGCCGCGAATTACGGAAGTATCATTGTCTCCTGTGCCGGTCGTCGCCGCAGCCGGTGGCAGTCCGGCTTTCGCTGCATGGGTCTGATCGCTCGCCCTGATGGGGTCCTGGCGCACCTGCAGACATGGCTCTCGGGTCACAGGAAACGTATCCGGTGGTTGGTATTCATTTGTCAAGCAACACAAGAGGAATCTCCTCCCACTAACCAATTGCTGACTTTTTTTGCAAAATGGGGGATTTATGTAAGAAATATTTTTCTCGCAGCAAAGGAACCCCTCCCACTATTTAATTGCTGATTTTTTTAGCAAAATGCGGTAAAAAAATTTTTTTGATTGACGCACGTGCGCAGAAAGACTTTTCCCACTAACCTATTGCAGAATTTTTTTGCAAAATGCTCATTTTAAAAAAATTTCTTTGGTACTTACTGTCTGCGGATTCACTTGAGCTGTACATTTTCGGGACGATTATCGCCGATTCTCTTTAATCTGTGCCGTTTTTATAGTCGCCAGGGCAAATGATCCTTCTTCGGGAAAAACGGGCCTTTAACAGTCTGCTCTCAAGCATGCCGTATGAATGACACTTTCAGTTTATCTTTGGGAACTTTTTTCACGTTTTGGCCCCAACTATTTTGTAAATAGTTCGTGAACAGCAGGCCCAACTGCCTCCACCGCTTTACGGTGCAGGGTTTCCGATCTTCTTAAAAAAAAGAAAAAACTCTCCTGTCCAAACAGACAGGAGGGAAAGAAAAGCCCGGTGGTGCTGCCAGATTTTCTTGTGGTATCTTTCTATTCATTAGAATCATTGTTGACAAGAATGACTATAATGATTACAATGATGATTAGAAAGCGAGGGATACGCTATGTCAGTTTTGATTGAAAATGAGACGCTGGAACTGAAATCTGAACTTGTCGGCGATATTTGCAAAGAGGTCATTGCCTTTGCCAACACACATGGCGGGGAGCTGCTGATCGGCGTGGCTGCAGATGGGATAGCGGTCGGCGTTGCAGATCCGGACGGCGTGATGCTGCGCATGAATAACATGGTGCGCGATTCCATCAAACCGGACATGACCATGTTTGTCCACTATGAGATCCGAGAGATGGACGGAAAACAGATTGTTGCCGTTACGGTACAGAAAGGGACGCAGCGCCCTTACTATCTCGCCGCGAAGGGTTTGAAACCCGGCGGTGTCTATGTGCGCTCCGGCAGCGCCACAGATCCGGCAACGGATACAGCCATTCGCCGGATGATCAAGGAAACCGATGGTGACCGGTTTGAGGATATGCGCTCCCTGGAGCAGGAGCTGACCTTCAACGCTGCGGAGGCGGAATTCCAAAAACGGAGCGTGGCCTTCGGCCCGGCCCAGCAGCAGACGCTCGGCCTGGTCTCAGCAGACGGTGTGTATTCCAATTTGGGTTATCTGCTCTCAGATCAATGTCCCGGTGCGATCAAGGCAGCCACCTTCTCCGGCCTGGACAAAACGGTGTTCCAGGATCGGCGGGAGTTCAGCGGTTCCCTGTTCCGGCAGCTGGAGGAGCTCTATGCCTATCTGGAGCTGCGCAACCAGACGAAGGCCACCTTCGAAGGGCTCTACCGTACGGATACCCGGGACTATCCGGAGGATGCCCTGCGCGAAGCGATGCTCAACTCCATCGTCCATCGGGACTATTCCTACAGCGCCAGCACTCTTGCAAGCGTGTACGCCGACCGGATCGAATTCGTCTCCATCGGCGGATTGCTGGAGGGCGTCACGGTGGATGACATCATGCTTGGCCTTTCCGTATGCCGGAATCCCAAGCTGGCGGCCGTGTTCTACCGTCTGGATCTGATCGAGGCCTACGGCACCGGTATGCAAAAAATCATGAAGGCCTACCGGGGCTGCGACCGGCAACCCACCATTGAGGTCACCAACAACGCCTTCAAAATCACCCTGCCGAACCGCAACACCGGTACTGAAACTGTGCCCGCATCCGGCCCGGAGCAGGCAATCCTGGTTTATTTGCAAAGTCACGACTTTATCACCCGGCCCGAAGTCGACGCCCTCCTTGGCGTCAGCCAGGCCACCTCCAGCCGCATTCTGAAACGGATGCTGCAGGAAGGCCGCATTGCCCAGGACGGCAGCGGCAGAAGAACAAAATACCGCAGGAAATAAACAGAATGTATTGAGTACGGTTCATTTCAGCAGACAGGAGGTGAGCACATGGCCTACAGCGAGCTCATCAAGAATTTTGAAAAGATCCGCAGTTATATGCGGCAGTTTTATGTGTTCGGCTTTAAGCGTCGAGAGGAATATGATGCGAAGAGCGCCCGCAGCTATGACAACGAACGCCGCCGCATGGACAGCTGGCTGGGGGATTACATGTCTTTCCGCCAGGATGAAAACGGGCGGCAGATTTTCCTCTCCGTGGACAGCCGGACGATCCGAAGCAATCCGCTCTACAAGGCCTTCAAGGCAAAAAGCTTCACCGACAACGATTTGGTTTTGCACTGCTATCTGATGGATCTCCTCTCTGACGGAGAAGCCCACGCCGCGCATCAGCTGATCGAGGGCGTGGCAGAGCTTCTCGGGAAGTTCCCACAACTGAAGCTGCTGGATGATTCCACGATCCGGAAAAAGCTGCGCGAATATGACTCGCTGGGGTTGATTTCCAGCGAAAAGCGAGGCCGGGAGCAGTTCTATCAGTTGACGCCAAACAAGGTCGACCTTGCTTCCTGGAAAGAATCGGTGGAATTCTTCGCAGAGGCGGATCCTCTGGGCGTCATCGGTTCCTATATCCTGAACCGCACAGAAGAAAGCGGCGAGGTTTTCAGCTTCAAGCACCACTATATCCTCCACGCCCTGGACAGTGAGATCCTGCTTTCTGCGCTGGAAGCCATCGGTGACAGACGACGGATATGGCTCACCAACGTCAGCCTTCGGTCCGGCAGGCCGAAAACACACCTGGTCTATCCGTTCAAGGTATATATCAGCACCCAGAGCGGGCGGCAGTATCTTCTGTGCTGGCACTACGGTCTGCGGCGGATGCAGTTTTTCCGAATGGATGCCATTACCAAAATCGCGCTTGCGGAGTCGGAGACTGAACCGGGCCGCTTTGACAATTCCTATGCACGGTTCCGCAGGAACCTCTGGGGGGTCTCCGGAGGCCGGGATCACAGCAAGGATCATGTGGAGATGGACATCCGCGTGGAGGACGGCGAGTGGTTCAT
>JAGAEW010000181.1 GCA_017612935.1 Oscillospiraceae bacterium | reverse complement strand
GGAGATATGGATGTGCAGAAGCTGGAGGCACTGATCCAGGCCGTGGGTCCGGAGAACGTCCCGCTGATCTACACCACCATCACCAACAACACCGTCTGCGGCCAGGCTGTTTCCATGAAGTCCATTCGGGAGACTGCCAAGATCGCCGAAAAATACGATATCCCCCTTATGTTCGATGTCGCCCGCTGGGCAGAAAACGCCTATTTCATCAAGGTCAACGAGGAGGGCTATGCCCACAAGTCCATTGCAGAGATCGCCACAGAGATGTTCTCCTATTGCGACGGTTTCACCATGTCTGCCAAGAAGAACGGCCATGCCAACATGGGCGGTATGCTGGCCTTCCGGGACAAGGGCCGCTTCTGGAGAAAGTTCTCCGACTTCAACCCCGACGGCAGCGTAAAGACCGACGTGGGCGTGCTGCTCAAGGTCAAGCAGATCTCCTGCTACGGCAACGATTCCTACGGCGGAATGTCCGGCCGTGACATCATGGCCCTGGCAGCCGGTTTGTACGAGGAGTGCAACTTCAACTATCAGGAAGCCCGGGTGCAGCAGTGCGAGTATCTGGCCCAGGGCCTCTACAAGGCCGGCGTCAAGGGCGTGATTCTGCCCGCCGGCGGCCACGGCGTGTATATCAACATGACGGAGTTCTTCGACGGCAAGCGTGAGCATGAGAAATTTGCCGGTCAGGGCTTCTCCATTGAGCTGATTCGCCGCTATGGCATCCGCACTGCGGAGCTGGGGGACTACTCCATGGAGTACGACCTCAAGACCCCGGAGCAGCAGGAAGAGGTTTGCAACGTGGTGCGCTTTGCCGTGAACCGCAGCATGTTCAGCCAGGAGCATATGGACTATGTGATTGCAGCCGTGAAGGCCCTCTACGAGGATCGGGAATCCATTCCCAATGTCCGCATCGTCAAGGGACGCACGCTGCCCATGCGACACTTCCATGCCTTCCTGGAAACCTATCCCAACAAATAAACAACGCAATGCGCGCACCCTCCGGCGTAGCTGCCGGAGGGTGAAGTCATTCAGGCAGGAGAACGATGGTACAGTTTGATGTTCGCCCGATTACCGGGCATATTACGGAGTTTTTAGGCCGCTTCCATGAGCGGATGTATTTGGTTCAGGGGCAGGAGCGGGCCGTGCTGATCGACACGGGCTGCGGCTTCGGTTCTCTCAAGGCGGAGGTGGACAGCTGCAACCATTTGCCCCTGACGGTGCTGCTGACCCACGGACATCAGGATCACGCCATGGGGGCGGTGGAGTTTGACAACGTGTATCTGAACCCGACGGAGAAGGAGACTTTCCTGCGGCATACGGACCGGGACTATCGGCTCTGGGGGCTGAAAATCTCCCGGGACGCCGCCCTGGTTACGCCGAAGGATCTGCTCCCGCCCCCGGACTGGGAGGGATTTCACCCCCTGCGGGAGGGGGATCTGTTTGACCTGGGGGGCACGACGATCGAAGCCCTGGCCTGCCCGGGCCACACCCGGGGCCATTTGGTCTTTCTGGACCGGGAGCACCGCATTCTCTTTTCCGGCGACGGCGTCAGCAACGCCAGCTTTCTGCTGGGGGAGGAGTCTGCCACGGTGGAGGAGTACCGGGAGGGGCTGATTCGTCTGAAGGGGCTGCTGCAGGGCCGGGTGGACCGGATTTTAGAGGGCCACGGCAGCGGAGAGCTCCCGGTGGAGATTATAGACGCGGTAATCCGGGTCTGTGAGCAGGTTCTCGCGGGGGACACGGACCGGATTCCCTACGAGCTGCGGGGCTACCGGGGCTTTACCGCCAAGGCCCGGATTCCCCATTCCCTGCGGCGGGTGGACGGGGGGCTGGGGAACCTGATCTACCGGGAGGACAAGCTCTGGCGCTCGCAATTAGAGTTCAGTTAGAGAAAGCCTGACAGGATCCCGTTGCGTTTTTGCCGGAACTGTGTTATACTGAATTCATTCTTGAAGCAGGAGGTATTTCTATGATCCGCAGAAAGATTTCCCTTGCGGAGTTCGCAGCCCGGGCAGCCGAGACACTGCCGAAGGGCGTGCTGCTCACTGCCCGGGCCGGAGATCAGCTCAACTCCATGGTCATCGGCTGGGGGACGGTGGGCGTCAACTGGGGCCGTCCCGTGTTTGCCGCCTATGTGCGTACCGGACGCTATACCCGGGAGCTTCTGGACGAGAATCCGGAGTTCACGGTCAATCTGCCCCTGGCGGAACCGGATGCCAAGGTGATTGCAATTTGCGGCGGAAAAAGCGGCAGAGATTTGGACAAGCTTGCCGAATGCGGCCTGCATCCCGAAGCCGGTGAGACGGTTTCCGTGCCGGCGATTCGGGAGTTTCCTGTGACGGCGGAGTGCAAAATCATCTACCGCCAGCTCCAGCAGCCGGAGCTACTGCCCCCGGAGCTGGTGGAGCGTTACTATCCCGCCCTGCGGGAGAGCAGCTTTTCCGGTTCCAACCGGGACCCCCATGTGACGTATTTCGGCGAGATTCTGAATGCCTATATTCTGGAGCCGAATCAGGCTTGATCCGGGATTCAAGGCAGCAAAAAGGAGAAAGAGACAATGAGAAAACCTGTAATCGGCGTGATCCCCCTCTTTGACCGGGAAAAGGATTCCCTCTGGATGCTTCCCGGCTATTTCATCGGCATTGAAACTGCCGGCGGCATTCCCGTGATGCTTTCCCTCAACTGCGGGGAAGACAGCGAGCGGATTCTGGATTTCTGCGACGGACTGGTGTTCACCGGTGGGCAGGATGTGGATCCCACCATCTACGGCGAGACAGTGGACCCGGTCTGCGGCGAGCTCTGCCCTGCAAGGGACCGGCTGGAGCCTGTACTCCTGAAAAAGGCTCTGGAGCGCAAATTACCGGCGCTGGGCATCTGCCGGGGCTTGCAGCTCATCAATGCCTGCCTGGGGGGAAGCATCTGGCAGGATCTGGCGGCCCAGCGCCCCAATACCCGCAATCACCGCATGGACAGTCCCTACGACCGGGCGGAGCACGCCGTCTCCGTCAGCGGCCCCCTTGCAGCCCTCTACGGCACCGACAAAATCGGGGTCAATAGCTGTCACCATCAGGGCATTAAGAGCCTCGCTCCCTGCCTGCGGGAAATGGCTGTGGCGGAGGACGGTCTGGTAGAGGCCTTCTATCACCCTGAGCAGCCCTTCCTCTGGGCGGTCCAGTGGCATCCGGAATTCTTCAACCCTGTGACAGGCCCCGGCGTGCCAATCTTCCGGGCTCTGGTGGAGGCGGCAAAGAAGTGCGGGGAAGGCAATTAAAGCGTAGAAAACACCGGGCGGCAGCCCAGTCAACAGGGGACGTTCTGCAGGTCGCATTTCCACGGAGCATCCGGGAGGAAGCAGGCCTCGTTCTGGTGCCTGTGCAGTGAGGCAAAGCAATACACTGCCCGTAAATCCCCGAAAAATCAGCGCCTCCCCCTGCCGCAGAAAGGCGGCAGGGGGAGGCGCTGTCAGATGAAACCGGGAATGCTTGCCTTCAAATCTTTTGACAGATGGCCTCGCCGACCTTGTAGATGTCCCCGGCGCCCACGGTCAGAATGATGTCGCCGGGCCCTGCGACGGAGCGCAGATAGGCGGCCAGCTCCGGCAGGGTGTCATAACAGACGGCCCCGGGGATGCGCTCAGCCAGAGCGCTGGAGTGGATGTCGTGGAGATTCTTCTCCCGTGCGGCGTAAATTTCCGCCAGCACCAGCAGATCGGGCAGCTGAAGGACTTCGACAAATTCCTCAAAGAGCGCCTCGGTGCGGGAGAAGGTGTGGGGCTGAAAGGCTACGATGATCCGCTGATAGCCCATTGTCCGAACCGCCCGCAGCAGGGCCGCAAATTCGTGGGGATGATGGGCATAGTCGTCGTAGACCTCCGCGCCGTTGCAGAGCCCCTTGTATTCCATGCGCCGTCCCGCGCCGGTGAAGCTGTGGAGCCCCCGGGCGGCGGCAGCTCCGTCGATGCCCATTTTCCAGGCCACGGCGCAGGCCGCCAGCGCGTTGTAGAGATTGTGCTGGCCGTAGACCGGGAGCTTCAGATCGCAGTAGTGCTGCCCACCGCAGATCACCCGGCAGCACCGGAAGTCAGGGGAGACAGCCTCGGGATGTACCTCGTTGTCTTCCCCCAGACCGAAGCGCAGGAAGGAAAGTCCCTGCAGGGCCGCAAGGGTGTTGGCGTCGTCGCCGTTGGCAATCACCAACCCGTTGGGGGGAACCTGCTGGGCAAAGTGGCGGAAGGAAGCCTGAATGTCCTTCAGATCCTTGAAAAAGTCCAGATGGTCCTCGTCGATGTTGTTGATGACTGCGACGGTGGGGAAGAAGTTGTGGAAGGAGTTGCAGTATTCGCAGCTCTCGGCGATGATGGTGTCCGCGTGGCCCACCCGATGCCCTGCCTGCAGCAGAGGCAAAAAGCCGCCGATCATCACGGTGGGGTCCCGCCGGGCCTCCATAAAGATGTGAGTAATCATGGCGGTGGTGGTGGTTTTGCCGTGGGTTCCGGCAACACAGATGGCGTTGCGATATTCGGTCATCAGCACGCCCCAGACCTGCGCCCGCTCAAAGACGGGGATTCCGGCAGCCCGGGCGGCGGCAATCTCGGGATTGTCATTGTGGGCGGCGGCAGTGCGGATCACGCAGTTGGCGCCGTGCAGATTCTCCGGATTGTGGCCGAAGTAGACCGGAATGCCGCGCTGCGCCAGCTCCGAAGTATCGGCAGAGCTGTTCATTTCAGAGCCGGTAATATTCAGCCCGCGATCCCGCAGCACAATGGCCAGCGGACGCATGGATACGCCGCAAATGCCCACAAGATGGGCATGGGCCCCGGGATAGAGACAGGCTTTGATCTGTTCAATGGTTTTTCCGTTCATGGTCAGATGCCTCCTATCGGAATCAGAGGACACAATTGCCCCAAAAAATACATCTATCACAATATTATAGCGGGAAAAGCCTTTTTGTGCAAGCTTTTTTTACAAAAAGGCTTGACAAGTATGTTGACAAAATGAGAAACGACCTGGGAACAGACCCCTGTGTGGGGGACTGTACCCAGGCATC
>JAGAEW010000180.1 GCA_017612935.1 Oscillospiraceae bacterium | reverse complement strand
GCTGCCGACGGGCTTTTCCGGGATCGAGAGTTATAACGATCTGGGGCGCTATCTGATGCAATCCGGCATGGAGGAGCTGACGGTTAACAATATTTTCAATAACAATACGGTCCGCTTCGCCATGCAGCATTTGCAGCGCAGCCGGGTGGGTGGCTGATATGGCTCTCTACGCCATCGGAGATTTGCACCTGTCTTTTGAAGCGAATAAGCCCATGGATGTGTTTGGCAAGCTCTGGGCTGGATACGTGGACAAGCTGCGGGCCGGGCTATCCGAGATCGGCCCGGAGGATACCACGGTTCTGCTGGGGGATTTGAGCTGGTCCATGGACCTTGAACGGGCCAGAGCGGATTTTGCCTTTATCAATGCCATTCCCGGCAGAAAAATCATTCTCAAGGGCAATCACGACTACTGGTGGACCACGGCGACGAAGTTCTATCAGTTCTGTGCTGCCAACGGCTTTGAAAATATGTGGGTCTTGAATAACAACTGCTACGATTATGGAGAGCTGGCCCTCTGCGGAACCAGAGGCTGGTTCTTCGAGGAGGAGCGGGGCGGCGAACATGACGCAAAGATCTTGAATCGGGAGCTGATTCGCCTGGAGAGCTCCCTCAAGGCGGCAGGGGAGCGGGAAAAGCTCTGTTTTCTCCACTATCCGCCGGTGTACCGGGGCTATCTCTGCCGCCCGATTCTGGAGCTGCTGCACCGCTATAACGTCCGACGCTGCTGGTACGGTCATCTGCACTCAGAGAGTCACCGGCTGGCCGTAACCGGAGACTTTGAAGGAATTTCCTTTCGGCTGGTATCTGCCGATTATATCCGCTTTTGTCCCGATCGCATAGCGCCCTGATGCAAACAAACATAAAAACATGAAAAAAACAAAAATAACTCTTGCATTTTTGCGTGTATCTGTTAAAATATAGCAGATTGGGCCGCTCTGCCTGCAATCAAGTAACAAACGGCGCCCTTGCCGTCACCATACTGGAGGATTCAAACCATGACTATCAAAAGCGCAAACAGAGAAATCAACAAGCTGACTGTCAACGTCGAGGTCGAGAAGGAGGTCTTTGAGGCCGGCATCTCCAAGGCGTACCTGAAGAACCGCAAGTACATTGCCGTTCCCGGCTTCCGCAAGGGCAAGGCACCCCGGAAGATGATCGAAAACCTCTACGGCGCGCAGGTATTCCATGCCGATGCGGTGGAGGAGATTTTCCCCGACGTGTTCAAGGAGGCTGTGATTGACCAGGGCTGGAAGCCTGTCGGTCAACCGTCTGTTACCGATATGAATGTCCGTGAGGACAAGAGCCTGGAGCTCACCATCGAGGTCGAGCTCTATCCCGAGATTGAGCTGGGCCAGTACAAGGGTGTCGAAGCCCCGAAGGCTGCTGTCGCGGTCTCTGACGAGGAAGTGGAAGCCGAGCTGGACCGGAAGGCCAATGAGGTGGCCCGGGTTGTGACGGTTGAGCGTCCTGCACAGGACGGCGACACCGTGGTAATTGACTACGTCGGCCTGAAGGAAGGCGTCGCCTTTGAGGGCGGCTCCGCCGAGGGCTATGAGCTCCGTCTGGGCAGCCACAGCTTTATCCCCGGCTTCGAGGAGCAGTTGGTGGGCGTTTGCGCCGGCGAGCAGAAGGAGCTCAACATCAGCTTCCCTGAGGACTATCATGCCAAGGAGCTGGCTGGCGCCCCCGTGGTCTTCCAAGTGAAGGTTCACGAGATCAAGGAGACCCAGGTGCCTGCCAAGGATGACGAGTTGGCAAAGGATGTTTCTGAGTTCGACACCATTGAAGAGCTTCGCGCCGACCTGCGTAAGCAGATCGAAGCCCGGAAGGAAGAGGAAGCCAAGCGCAGCTATGAGACGGCCCTGATGGAGAAGATTTCCGAGAACGCCAAGCTGGAGGTTCCCGCTTCCATGATCGACGATGAGATTGACAACGAGCTGCAGAACTTTGACTATCAGCTCCGTGCTCAGGGCATGAGTCTGGAGCAGTACAGCAAGATGCTGGGCGGCGATCTGTCCGGCTTCAAGAACAGTCTGCGTCCCTCTGCCGAGAAGCAGGTTCGTCTCCGGGTGGTGCTGAACGCCATTGCCGAGGCCGAGCACATCGAAGCAACGGAAGAGGATCTGAGCGCCGAGTATGCGCAGTTGGCCGAGCAGTACAAGATCGACGTGGAAAAGATCAAGACCATCGTGCCCGAGCAGGACATTGCCACCGATCTCAAGGTTCGCAAGGCCCGCGACCTGGTTATGAACGAGGCGATTGCCGTCGCCCCCGCCGAGAAGGAATAATTTCCGTTTCGGCTGGTTACAATTCCTTAGCATCCTGATTCCGGGACCGGGCAGCATCGGTCCCGTCCCCCCATTGGAAAGGAGATACAAGTATGAGTTTAGTTCCCTATGTGGTGGAGCAGACCAGCCGCGGTGAGCGTTCCTATGATATTTTCTCCCGCCTGCTCAATGATCGGATTATAATGCTCTCCGAAGAGGTCAACGATACAACGGCTTCTTTGATTGTAGCGCAGCTGCTCTATCTCGAGGCACAGGATCCGGATAAGGATATCCAGTTTTATATCAACAGCCCCGGCGGCGTGATTACCTCCGGCTTTGCCATCTACGATACCATGCAGTATATCAAATGCGATGTGTCAACGATCTGCATCGGCATGGCCGCCTCTATGGGAGCGTTCCTGCTCTCCGCCGGCGCCAAGGGCAAACGCATGGCCCTTCCCAATGCGGAGATTATGATTCACCAGCCCTCCGGCGGCGCACAGGGTCAGGCGACCGACATCCAGATTCAGGCCCAACGCATCCAGAGTATGAAACAAAAGCTCAACGCCATTCTGGCGGCCAATACCGGCAAGCCCATTGAGCAGATTGCGGTTGACACCGAGCGGGATCATTTCCTGACAGCCCAGGAGGCGCTTGCCTACGGCATCATCGATAAGGTCATTGACTACCGCTGACGCCGGGAGCGGCAGCTCCTTTGCCCGTGGCCCGGGCAATCGGTTTCGCGTACCGTCCGAGAAGATTCCCAACCGAAAGGAGGGCATTGTATGCCCAACGAAAAAGGCGTCCGCTGTTCCTTTTGCGGCAAGCGTCAGGCGCAGGTCAGACGGATGATGTCCGGCCCCAATAACGTCTATATTTGCAACGAGTGTGTGGAGCTCTGCAACGGTCTGATCCATGAGGATCTATACGAGTCTGAGGCCAACTTCCAGCACGATTCCGAAAAACTCCCGACTCCCAGAGAGATCAAGGAGTACATGGACAACTATATCATCGGCCAGGAGGAGGCAAAAATTACCCTTTCCGTGGCGGTGTATAACCACTATAAGCGGATCTACTTCGGCGAGGATGCCGATGTGGAGATGCAGAAGAGCAACATCCTGCTGATCGGCCCCACGGGATCCGGCAAAACCCTCTTTGCCCAGACGTTGGCGAAGATTCTGGATGTTCCCTTTGCCATTGCCGACGCCACCACACTCACCGAGGCCGGTTATGTGGGCGAGGATGTGGAGAACATTCTGCTGCGCCTGATTCAGGCGGCGGACTTCGACGTGGAGCGGGCTGAAAAGGGCATTATTTACATCGACGAAATGGATAAGATTGCCCGCAAGAGCGAGAATACCTCCATCACCCGGGATGTATCCGGCGAGGGTGTTCAGCAGGCCCTGCTGAAAATCGTGGAAGGCACTGTGGCCAATGTTCCCCCACAGGGCGGCCGCAAGCATCCCCAGCAGGAGTTTATCCAGATTGACACCTCCAAGATTCTCTTCATTTGCGGCGGTGCCTTTGACGGCCTCGATAAGATCATCGAGCGCCGCGTCGATCGCAGCTCTTTGGGCTTTGGCTCTGAGTTGCCCAGCAAGAAGGATCGTCGGGTCGGAGATTTGTTCCGTCAGGTTCAGCCCCATGACCTGCTGAAATTCGGCATTATCCCGGAATTGGTCGGGCGTCTGCCGGTGCTCACCAGCCTGCGGGATCTGACCACGGAGGATCTGGTTCGGATTCTTACCGAGCCGAAAAATGCCCTTTGCAAGCAGTATAAGCAGATGCTTTCCTACGACGGGGTTGAGCTTGAGTTTACCCCCGAGGCCCTCACGGCTGCTGCCGGGCTGGCAGTGGAAAGAAAGATCGGCGCCCGCGGCCTGCGTGCTGTAATGGAAGGAATCCTGATGCCCCTGATGTATGAGATTCCCTCCGATAAGACCATTACTAAGGTCATTGTCACCGGTGAATCCGTTCGGGGCGACGACGTGCCCACCATCGAGAGAGGGGAACGTAAGCGACTTTCCGCTCCCTGAATAGATCATTTTTGACGCAAAAAGGGAGCGTTCTCCCTTTTTGCGTCCTTTTTACTCCAGAAAGGAGGAACTTCCATGGAAGAAAGAATCGAATATGAGCAGCTTCCGGTTGTAGCGCTGCGGGGTATGGTGACGTTTCCGCATGTCACCATGCACTTTGAAGCCGGGCGGGAGAAATCCCTGCGGGCCATTGAAAAGGCAATGAAAAACGACCAGCGGGTTCTGCTGCTGCCCCAGCGTTCCGTGCTGGACGACGACCCGGATTTTGAAAAACTGAACCTGATCGGCACAGTGGCGCAGATTAAGCAGATTGTCCGGGTTCCCGGCGAAGCGGCGCGGCTTTTGGTTACAGGCATCTGCCGGGCCAGAGTTGTCACGGCGCTGAAAACCGAGCCCTATCTCTGTGCCAGAATTGCTACCGTACGGGACACGGAGACGAATGTGACGCCCCGGGTTGAGGCGCTGATGCGTACGGCCTACCGTCTGTTTGAGGAATATATGGATTTGAGCCAGCGAAGCCTGCATGAGGAGATGCTGCGGATGCTGGCATCCAAGGATCCCGGTGAGATCAGCGATATTGCGTCCCAGGTCATCGGGTTCCGCTTCGAGGATAAGCTGAGTCTGCTCAACCAGCCGAACCCCGCCAAGCGGCTGTTCCGCTGCAATCAGCTTATGAACCATGAGCTGGATATTCTCAGCATTGAGGAAGAGATGCAGGACAAGGCCCAGGAGAGCATGAACAAGGATCAGCGGGACTACTTCCTGCGGGAGCAGATGAAGGCAATCCGCCAGGAGCTCGGAGAGGAGGAAGAGGACAGCGACCAGTACGAGGATCGGATCAAGGCGCTGCATCTTGCGGCAGAATCCGAAGAAAAGCTGCTTAAGGAAGTCAAGCGTCTGCGTAAGCAGCCCTACGGGTCCTCAGAAGCAACGGTGATTCGCAATTATCTTGACGTGGCGCTGGAGCTGCCCTGGAACGAATCCACCAAGGAACGCCTGAATATCGAGCAGGCGAGAAAACTGCTGGATCAGGACCATTTCGGTCTGGAGAAGGTCAAGAAACGGATTCTGGAATTTCTGGCCGTTCGTCAGTTGGCTCCGGAAAACCACGGTCAAATTCTCTGCCTGGTGGGGCCTCCCGGCGTGGGCAAGACCTCCATTGCCTCATCCGTTGCCAAGTGCCTGGGCAGAAAGCTGGCCCGCATCAGTCTCGGCGGCGTCCATGACGAGGCGGAGATCCGTGGCCATCGCAAGACCTATATCGGCGCCATGCCCGGGCGGATTCTCTCCGCACTCACCCAGGCCAAGAGCAATAACCCGTTGGTTCTCTTTGACGAGATCGACAAGCTGGGCTCGGATTATCGCGGCGATCCCTCCGCAGCCCTGCTGGAGGTACTGGATCCCGAGCAGAACAACGCCTTCCGGGACAATTTCCTGGAGCTGCCCTTTGATCTCAGCCGTTGTATGTTCATCACCACTGCCAATACGGACGACACCATTCCCCGGCCCCTGCTGGACAGAATGGAGGTCATCTATCTGGATTCCTACACCGATGAGGAAAAAGTGATGATTGCCAAGAACCATCTGCTGCCCAAGCAGCGGGAGCGCCACGGTCTGAAAAAGACCCAGATTCGCGTGCCGGACAGCACCCTGCGGGAGATCATCTCCTGCTATACCCGGGAATCCGGTGTCCGGCGGCTGGAGCAGGAGTTGGCTACAATCTGCCGCCGTGCGGCAATGGAGCTGGTGGAGCATTCCGAAACAGTTCGCATCAGCATCAGCTCCGCCAATCTGGAAAAGTATTTGGGTGTTCGGAAATTCCTGCCGGACCGTCTGCCGGAGGAGGACCCCGTGGGTTTGGTTAACGGCCTGGCCTGGACCTCGGTGGGGGGCGAGATGCTGGAGGTGGAATGCAACGTGGTCGAGGGCAGCGGAAAGCTGGAGCTGACAGGCAACCTGGGCAAGGTCATGCAGGAATCCGTCCAGGCTGCCATGAGCTATATCCGCTCCCGGGCGACGGCGCTGGGCATTGCCGAGGACTTTTATAAGACGAAGGATGTTCATGTGCATTTCCCCGAGGGTGCTGTGCCCAAGGACGGCCCCAGCGCCGGCGTGACAGTCTGCACCGCTCTGGTGTCTGCCCTGACCGGGGCCAGAGTTCGCCGGGATATTGCCATGACCGGTGAAATATCCATTCGCGGCAGAGTTTTGCCCATTGGCGGACTGAAGGAAAAGACAATGGCGGCTCTGCGTCACGGCATAAAAACCGTGATGATTCCCCAGGACAACGTAAAGGATCTGGAGGAGATTGATCAGACAGTTCGGAAGGCTTTGAACTTTGTTCCGGTCAGCACGGCGGATACCGTGTTGGAAACCGCCCTGATTTTCCCGCAGACTGACGCGCCGCTGGCAACTCCGGCCGGCCCCGAATCTCTGCCGATGGCAGCGCCCATTGTGCCCAAAAAACGCAAGCCGGATATCCGGCAGTGACAGTTGCGCCGGGGGATACCTGACGGGAATCCCCCGGCGTTTAAGGAGAACAAGATGAACCTTCAAAAAGCTGAATTTTTGACCTCAATTACAGATCTGAGCAGACTGCCCAAGGACGGGCTGCCTCAGATTGCCTTCTCCGGCAAGTCCAATGTGGGAAAATCCTCGGTCATCAACCGGATTTTGAACCGCAAAAATTTTGCCAGAGTGGGGGAAACCCCCGGCAAGACAGTGCATATCAATTTTTTCTGCATTGACGCCAGGGCTTACTTTGTGGACCTTCCCGGCTATGGCTATGCCAAGGTTCCCAAGGCGGAGAAGGAACGCTGGGGCAAGCTCATGGAGGCCTATTTTTCCGTTCCAGAGCGAATTGCCCTCGGGATCCTGATTGTAGACGCCAGACATAAGCCCACAGCCGACGATGTGACCATGGCGGAGTACTTCAAAAGCTCAGGCCGCCCCTGCGTTGTAGTAGCCAACAAGCTGGATAAGCTCAAGAAATCTGAGCTTGAGCCCAATCTTGCCCTGATCCGCCAGACCCTTGCGCTGCCGGAGGAGATCAAGCTGATCCCCT
>JAGAEW010000179.1 GCA_017612935.1 Oscillospiraceae bacterium | reverse complement strand
TCATAAGAAATCCGCTTGGTCTGGGTCGCAATCTGGGAGCCCTTTTGATCGTAGTAGTTCAGCCGCGCCACATAGAAAACCAGGGGGTAGAATTTGATGGTAGTGTCGGAGGATATACCATCATACTCCGCCTTGATCCGGCTGTTGATCTCACTCACAGACTCGCCGGTTACGTTGTTCAGAGAAGAAAGCGCGGGGGCGCTTTCCGCCTGATACCAGCCCTCGAAGGACTTCTCCCCTGCATCGCTGCCAAAGCCGGGCAGACCGGGATCGTAGACCAGCTCCGCGCCCTCCTCCGCATTGGAAATGCGGGCGACACGAATTTTCTGGGTATTGAACAGTTGGTCGTCCACGCCGTAGAACTGCACAGTCAGCTCCGCCGTAGAGGGGGGCGTATCCGAAATGACATAGACAGAGAAGTCCTTCGCGCTGAAGCGAAGCACAGCATCGCCGGGGGCGCGGCTCAGGGACAGAAGCTCCGCCTCCACGGGCTCCGGGGTTCCGTCCTTGCGGATGTGGTAGACGGCGGGGGCTTCGGCAGTTTCCAGCCCGGACAGAGCCATTTGAACCTCCACCTCGGTCAGAGGCTCCAGCTCCCTGCCGCTGCGCAGGAAGCTGATGTCCGCCACAGCCAGCAGATTGCCGCCGACCACTGCTTTGAAGTCAGAGAGAATCCGCTCGTCCGTCACCGGCGTCACCTGCAGCTCGGTACCCTCGGGCAGGGCGCCCTTGGGGGCGTTGACGCTGACGCGCATCCCGTCGCCGCAGTCCTCCGAGAAGCTCTGGGCAGGCATGGGCTCGGGATTGGGGGATTCGCCCTTGAGCAGACGGTCAAGCCGCATGAGGATCATCGCCGTCTGGGCGCGGGTGGCTGTGGCGCCGGGGCGGAAGGTCAGCGTGCCGTCTTTCTCAGAAAAGCCGGCGACCAGGCCCACAGACGCGCAGAAGTTCACAGCGTCCTTTGCATAGACGGAAACGTAGGCAGAATCCACAAAGGCCGTGTCCTGCGTGGGGCGCAGGCTCTCATCGAGGCCCTTTGCGTGCAGATAACGGTAGACCATGGTGCAGAGATCCTGACGGGTAATATTGCGATAGGGTGCGAATTTCCCATCTCCAACACCGTTGACAATCCCTTCCCCGGCTGCCCAGGAGGCCGCACCGGTAAACCACTTCCCGGCAGGGGTGTCGGAAAATGCAGGGCTATTATTATCGGCCTTCGCATCGGCAATTCGAGCAAGAACCGTCACGAACATACCGCGGGTCAATTCCTGCTGCGGGGCAAATTTCGTGTCGCTGACGCCAAGCATCCATCCCTTCTCGTACACATAGCTCACTGCCTGGGCATACCAGACGCCGCCGGGTACGTCCTCAAACGAAAACGCAGCGGCGGGAACCAGAAGCACGGAAAAGCTCATAATGAACGCAAGCATCAGCGCAATGATACGTCTAAACTTGTGTCTCATAAATATCTCCCCTTCCTGTTGTTTTCCTTTTGCTTTGCTTTTTTGGATACGATTGCAGTTTGATTGGACTTCAAAAAAACAACAGCATCCATTTACTCAGTCCTATTATATCTCTTTCCTTTCAATTTTGCAAGGGTATAATCATTAAAACTGCATTAAATTTTAGATTGTTTTAACATAGATTTTGTGCAGTGCTGTGGCAGCACCGAAACAGGGGCCTAAAGCTGCCAACGGATATTCAATAGCTGTTTCTGAATTATTTTCAACGGCGCCGTATGCCGAGAACGAGAAAGCGCCGACGACGGCGGCCGGGCGATGCTTATCCCTGCGCTTTGGAGGGCGCAGCGGGTCTGAAAAAGAAGGCCGCCGGGCCTCAGGCAAAACCCGGTACTGCGCCGGGGGACAGCAAGCCCGAGCTGCGAGGGCTTGCTTCACAGCTCGGGCTTGCTCTCCGCCCCGACGGGCTACAGCTCCGTCAGAATCGGGAGTATCATGGGATTGCGCTTGACCGCCTTATACAGATAGGCAGACAAATCGTTTTTTATGGCCCCCTTGATCGCGCCGTGATCCCGCATCCGCCTGGCACGGCAACGGTCCAGCGTATCGTTGACAATATAACGCATGGCCTCCATCAGGTCTTCCGCGTCTTTGACATACACAAAGCCCCGGGTGATGATATCCGGGCCGGAGAGAACCGCTCCGTTCTCAGAGCTGAGATTGACACTGACGACGATCATGCCGTCCTGTGCCAGATGCTTGCGGTCCCGCAAAACTGCACTGCCTACGTCACCGACGCCGAAGCCATCCACAAAAATCTTCCCGGCAGGTACTGTCTCCCCCATCAGCTTACAGCTTTTCGACGTGAGCTCCAGCACCTGGCCGATGTCCATTACGAAAATACGCTTCGGGCTCATCCCCATCTGCATGGCCAGTTTTTCATGGACCCGCAGCATCCGCTGCTCGCCGTGGACCGGAATGAAATATCGCGGCTTCATCAAGGCGTGGATCAGCTTGAGCTCCTCCTGGCAGGCATGGCCGGAGACGTGCAGCCCCTCGGATTTTTCATAGACCACCTCCGCACCCTTGCGATAGAGCTCGTTGATGATCTTGCCAATGGCCTTCTCGTTGCCGGGTATGGCAGAGGCGGAAATCAAAACCCGATCCAGCGCTGAAATGCTGACCTGCTTATGATTGTCAAAGGCCATCCGGGACAGTGCGGACATATTCTCCCCCTGCGAGCCGGTGGCCACGATCACAAGCCGATTCGGCGCGATGCTCTTTACCTCGCTGATATCCACCACAAGATCCCGCGGCACCTGCAAATAGCCCAGATCACTGGCAACCTTCAAAATATTTTCCATGCTCCTGCCGGTGACGGCTACCTTGCGGCCGTGGCGTTTGGCTATATTCAAAATGGACTGGATGCGGTACATATTGGAGGCAAAGGTGGTAATGATGATCCGCTTGTCACAGCCCCGGAACTGCCGGTCAATGCCTTCGGTGACAATGGATTCCGAGGGCGTATAGCCCCCCCGCTCCACATTGGTGGAATCGCAGAGCAGCGCCAGAACGCCTTCTTTGCCCAATTCCCCCAGACGGGCCAGATCCGTCATGCCCTCCGGAGAGCTGGGGTCAATCTTGAAGTCGCCGGTCATAAGAATCTTGCCGACGGGGGTATGAACACAAAATGCCACCGCATCCGCTATGGAATGGCTTACGTGGATAAACTCCACCTGAAAGCAGCCCGCCTTGACAGTCTCCCCGGGCTGGTGGGTCACAAGCTTTACGGTTTCCGTCAGCTCATGCTCCTCCAGCTTGAGACGAATCAGACCGTTGGTCAGCGGCGTCCCGTGAACCGGGGCGTTCGCCGCCTGCAGTACATAGGGCAGCGAACCGATGTGGTCCTCATGTCCATGGGTGATGAAATAGCCCCGCAGCTTCTTTTGGTTATTGACAAGATATGTAACGTCGGGGATCACCAGATCCACACCGTACATATCATCCTCCGGAAAGCCCAGACCGCAGTCTATGACGATCATATCCTTGCCGTATTCCAGCACGGTCATATTCTTTCCGATTTCATTTAGTCCCCCAAGGGGAATTATTTTTAACTTTTCTGACAATCTATTCGCTCCTTTGTTCCGTTTGCCCCGCACCCCCATAGCTCGAGGCGCAGGCCTTGTTTGTGTTTGTTTTCGTCCTGCTGAAGCTCTTTCTCTTGACGCCCGTGCCAGGTCCTGCAAGAGATTTGTCCAAATCTGACGAAATTCCGGCTTCGCAATCCGCGCGTATGCGCTGTGCAGGTTTGGCTGATTCTTTTCTGTCGGCAGCCTCGTGCTTTGCCCTCTGTCCCGCTTCGCGCAGATCATCACTGACCATTGAATTTTGTATATATTATAGCATGGACTGAAAAAAAATCAACACGAAAATTTGAAACTTCCGCCGTCTCACTCCACAATAATATTGAATTGCTTTTACAGCATTTCTGTGCTATGATAAAAGACAGTTTTATACAACAAATTATCTATAAGGAGAACCGTTCATGGACTACGCAAAAGAATCCCTGAAGCTCCACTACGCGCTGCGCGGAAAGCTGGAAATCCAGCCCCGGGCAAGGGTTGACAGCCGCGAGGCCCTCAGCCTCGCCTACACCCCCGGCGTAGCGGAGCCCTGTCTGGAAATCCAGAGACATCCCGAAAAAAGCTTCGATCTCACAAGGCGGTGGAACACCGTCGCCGTCGTCACAGACGGCACCGCGATCCTCGGCCTCGGTGACATCGGCCCCGAAGCCGGTATGCCGGTTATGGAAGGAAAATGCGTCCTGTTCAAAGCCTTCGGGGATGTGGACGCCATCCCACTGTGCGTCAAAAGCAAGGACGTGGATGAAATCGTCCGCACAATCTGGCTGCTCTCCGGCTCCTTCGGCGGTGTCAATTTGGAGGACATCGCCGCTCCAAGATGCTTCGAGATCGAACGCCGCCTGCAGGAGCTCTGCGACATTCCCATCTTCCACGACGATCAGCACGGGACCGCCGTTGTGGTCGGCGCCGCCCTGCTCAACGCCCTGAAGGTGGTCGGCAAACGAATGGACGCGGTGCACGTCGTCATCAACGGCGCCGGCTCTGCCGGCATCGCCATCGGCAAACACCTGCTGATGCTGGGCGTCCAGCATCTGAAAATGGTGGACCGCTGCGGGATCCTCTGTGAGGGCGCTTCCATGAACTCCGCCCAGCAGGAAATGGCCGACAGAACCAATCCGGAGCATCTGAGCGGCACTCTGGCCGACGCCCTCCGGGGCGCGGATGTGTTCATCGGCGTCAGCGCCCCCGGCATCGTCTCCCAGGATATGATCCGCTCTATGGCAAAGGCGCCCATCGTGTTCCCCATGGCAAACCCTGTCCCCGAAATTTTGCCGGAGCTCGCCAGAGCTGCCGGTGCGGCAGTCGTGGGAACCGGACGCAGCGACCAGCCAAACCAGATCAACAACGTGCTGGTGTTCCCCGGCCTGTTCCGGGGCGCTCTGGACGTCCGGGCAAGAGAAATCAACGAGGCCATGAAGCAGGCTGCCTCCATCGCCATTGCAAATCTCATCTCCGAGGCAGATCTGAACGCGGAAAACATCATCCCCGCCGCCTTCGATCCCCGAGTCGGCCCCGCCGTGGCAGAGGCCGTCAAAAAAGCCGCCATTGAGAGCGGCGTTGCAAGACTGCAGCCGAAACCTATGTAATACGCTCTTCAAGCTGCCCCATTTATAAATGCAGCAAAACCGTCTCATACAGTCTCCAAACCGCAAAACACACGGGTAACGACACGTTCCAGGCGTTTTGGGGAGACAGGCCGGGACGGCGGGCTCCATCGTCTGAGGGTCGCTCCCTGCGGGAAAGCACGCACCGTCAGCAAATCAATTCAAAAAGGGTTGTCGCAAAACATCTGTCTTGCGGCAGCCCTTTTCGACTTCGCCGGAGTCCTGATACAATACCCCCATAGAAACCGTTAAGCTGTTCCGGCGGAAATCGCGCCATACTTCGTTGTCGTCCTTGCCGGGTATCAGCCCGCCTGCGTCCTCCGCCTTCTCTGGCGCAATTTCTGCACGGAACAATTTTTCAGTCTTTTTATGGGAGCTTCGTATTACTTCATGTTCTGCTCGTAGGACTCAATCATCTTCTTGACCATCTGGCCGCCGACAGAACCGGCTTCACGGGAGGTCAGGTCGCCGTTGTAGCCCTGCTTCAGGTTGACGCCAACCTCGGAAGCAGCCTGCTGCTTGAACTCATCCATCGCCTGACGGGCTTCGGGAACATTGATGCTGTTATTGCTCTTCTTCATTTCATACATCTCCTTTAATTGTATTGGGTCTTGCCTGTCATAGTTTGACCCGTTTTTCAGAAGATATACAAAAACAATTTCTGATATGAAAACCCAATCAGATGAAGGTAAAAATTTGCGAACTGGAATTGTGTCTGGCAAGGCGCTTTCCGCAGCGTATCATGGAGATATATGGTCAATGGATGCAACGCAGCATGGCTCAATTCCAGCCCCAAAGATTGCCTGATTTCGTTTTGGCTTTCTTATAAGGAACAAGAAACCGTGCAAACTCAGATGGTCCAGCGCAATATTGTAAAGGCTTATCCAAAAAACACGCGCCGTTGCCGGCGCGTGAGAAAAAGGGTCCCGTTTCCGGGTCTGTCTTTCTGAACATAGCATGTGCAAAAGCTCAGGTTTTATTCCGGAAAAACAAAAATGATGTTCTGAACAATTTTGGTTTCGGGGTGTTGCCTGCATCTTCCAGCAGGGGGTCAGTTCGGAAGCGGCTCTGTCGTCGGAGCCGTGTCTCCTTCCGCCTGCTGCATTTCCGCGGAGGCAGGCAACTCGTTCTGAACGCGGAACTGCAGCAGCTCCAGCGCAGCGCTTGTGCACCAGACGGCCAGGCCGAGCAGCGTCAGGGCTTCACCGATGTCGGTTTTCTGCCCCAGCAGATAGTCCGCCATGGTCATGCAGGTAAAAATACCGGCGGACAGGCCAAACAGGACGCTGCTGCGCCGATGGCCGGCCCCGAGGGGAAAGCCGCTGAGCAGCATGGTCTCCATCGCGCAGCAGACCCAGGCCAGCAGAGCCGGGGTAATATGGATCACAAGCGGATCATGGCTCCAGGTCCGAAATCGGAAAATCAACGCAGCGACAGTGAACAGGGCCGGCAGCAGACGCGCCGGGAATATACTCTTTCCCCGCCGGGGAGAGCAGATCGTCCAAACCATTGCCGGCGCGGACAGTGCGCCGACCAGAGTGATCCTGTACTTCCAGACAGCTTCCATGCGCGTCTGATTCTGCAACAGCAGGACTGTTCCGGCCAGCAACAGCGCGGCTGCCACAAACTTTGGGAAGGCCCAAACGCCCCACTGCGGAAAACAGGCTTCCGTCCCGGGCAGTCGATTGAGCCTGAGGCAAAAAAGCGTCAGGACCAGAAAAAAACCGGCGCAGGCCAGCACCGTAATAAGCAGCACACTGCTCTGGGCTGGCAGCATTCCGTCGCTGTCGAAGAAATTCCGCAGGTGAAAAACGCGGAGCGCCGTCAGGGCGATGGCACTGAGCAGCGCCAGTGGGGGAAGAATCTTTGCGGTATGAGAGTGTTCCATGCCGGTACCTCCATGGTTCCGTTTTCTACACATTATAACACCAACCATCCGGACTTGTCAATTCTCAATTATTAATTCTGTCTCGCTGCGCTCCCCTGCCCGAACTGTCAACTGCGTCAGCGGGTTCTGCCGCCGGACCGCAGTATACAGACCGGGGGCAAGGCCTCGAAACTCTACCACCCGGATATAGCTGCCCCCCTGATCCGGCGGGGTGTTGTCCGGAATAAACAGGTCCTGATTCCGCTGGCTTCCGTTCTCGTCGTGAAGGCTCAGACTGAAGTACCCCGTCTTCGACAGGTGCAGGGTGAAGACTGCCGTGCCCGGACAAAAGCGCTCCAGATGCAGCAGCTCTCCGTCTGTCCAGAGCTGCCCCCGGGCGTCTTCCAGACTTGCGTTGTCCAGCAAACGGAAGCTTCCGATTGCTTCGCTGCTCTGCCAGAGCGTGTATTTCCCCGGAAACAGCGGGCCGATGCTGCAGGTCTCTGCGCAGTCTGTAGGCAGCTCCTCAAGGGGACAGCCTGCTGCATCGCAGAGGAAGAGACGCCCCGCTGGGGGCGGCTCCTCCACCCGCAGCGAGGCAAAAAACGGCCCTGCCGGTTCAGGCTCCGGAGCCATGACCGCCAAAATATCTGTTTCTGCTTCCAGCGAGTCAGCCCGCCGATACCGGGACAACTCCACTGTGGTGCTTGCCGCAGTCTTTCCCGGAGGGCGGGAATTTGCAAACACCGTAGCGCTCAGTGCAAGGGTGCCGATCATCACCCCGGCACAGGCCAATCTGGTCGAATAAGGATTCATGCGCCGTCTCCTTTCCATGGATATATCCAGTATAACGCCCGGATGGAAAGGAAGCTGTCGAGCCAGGGAGGACAGAGAAGTTTTTTTCTCAGAGCGCTTCAAACGGGACTGCCGTAGAAAAGTCCGCCGCGCCGGGATACCGGCACGGCGGAGCTTGCGGAAGGCTATTCAGATCCGCCTGCCGCAGAAGCATCAGCGGCAATAATTTCCTTTGCAATCTGGTACTTGGAGACAGAACGATCCATTGCCTGCTTTTCTATGTAGCGGTGTGCCTCCGTTTCGCTCAGTCCCAGACGGCCGATCAGCCGCCATTTCGCCCGGTTAACCAGTTGAATTTCCTGCATCGTTTCCTCCAGGGTCTTCTCCTTCTCCCCTACCCGACGCAGACGCTCCCGGGCAGCGGTCATCCATTGAACCGCCGCTTCCAGAGCACGGACGGTGGTGGGCTTTGGCAGCAGAAACACACCGTTGAAGACGGCCTGCTCCGAAACATCAGGATAAACGGAAGCCTTCATCAGCAGCAGGGCAACTGTCGCCCGGTTGGCACATTGGTCAGCAGCAAAGCTGACGCCGGGTTCGTCCGACAGGGGGGAGTTGACAATGAGCAGGTCATATTCCCGTTCCAGCACAGCCCGTTTGGCAGAGGCGACAGAGGTAACGATTCGCACCGGCATATAGAGGGCAGGGGGAAGAATGCCGGAGAGCACCTCGTTCATTTTTGCGGAATCGGACACAATCAGAACGCTGTAACAGTGTTGCGAAAAAATCATACGGTCGCCTCCTTTCCATTGGGCTGCGGGGCTGAGCTATTAATTGCAATAGGCCTTGATCAGCATTTGGGGCAGATGCCCCCGGATAAATTCACTTTCCCGGGCGAGCCGTACCGCCTCTGCCCGAGGTCCGGGAAGACCGACGTAGCCCTGCAGCAGAGCGGGCTCGGCCAGATAGAGGTTTTGACTTGCGGCCGGCGGAAGGGGAAGCTTATTTTCAATCCCGTCCAGAGCGGCATAAATCACCAGTGCAAAGGCGAGAAAGGGATTGGCCGCCGGATCGGGAGAGCGCAGCTCCGCGCGCCGGAACTCTCCCTCCGCTGCGGGGATGCGGACAAGCTGGGAGCGGTTTTCCGTGGACCAGGAAACGAAACGGGGCGCCTTGTCCCGTCCGAGCCGGGCGTAGGACTGCTCCGTGGGATTCAAAAACAGGGTCATTTCCGGGATGTGACGAAGAATGCCCGCAATCATCCGGGGCATCACGTCTCCGCCGTCGTCCGATTTGACAGAAATGTTAATATGGAAGCCACTGCCGGGGGCATCCTCCAGCGGGCGGGGGGAAAAGTCCGCCCACAGCCCATTCCGGGCGGCGACAGTTTTGACCACAGAGCGGAATATCATCGCGTGCTCCGCAGCAGTGCTGGCATCGGAATAACGAAAATCAATCTCGTTCTGGCCAGGTCCCTCTTCATGGTGGGCGCCCTCGGGCTGAATTCCCAAAGCCTGCAGCATCATACAGATTTCCCGACGTACGCCCTCGCCCTTGTCGTCCGGCGCGGCGTCCATATAAGAGGCCTGGTCGTAGGGTTGTTTAGAGGGGGTTCCGTCCTCCTGCAGACAGAACAGATAGAATTCCAGTTCCGCACCGAAAGAAAAATGAAGTCCAAGCTCTTTTGCCCGCGCAATAGCATTGGCCAGAATGCCCCGGGTATCGTTTTCAAAGGGCCGTCCATCAGGGTAACGAATCTCGCAGCTCATCTGCACCAGCTTCCCCTGCTCCGGTCTCCAGGGCAGAAGAATCAGCGTATTCGGATCCGGGTGCAGGAAAAGGTCAGAATGGACCTCACCCCCGAAGCCGGCGATGGCGGAGGCGTCAATGGCAATCCCATAGGTAAAGGCTCTTGGTAGTTCTCCCGGCAGGATGGCGATGTTTTTCTGCCGCCCGAACACGTCGCAGAAGCTCAGGTGAATAAAGCGGACGTCTTCCTCCTGCACGAAGGTCTGCACGTCAGCGCTGGAATACCGCATATAGATTCCTCCCGCTCTTGACTAAGATATCTGTATTATACTACAGAACCCCCCATTTGAAAAGCGGGTTTTTCTGAGAAATATGCAAGCCCGACTTGACTTGCGGAGCTTCCGCCTCTATAATATATAATAGCGCCGAAAGCCCGGTTTGGGGTAAAAATCGGCCTGTTACGAAGCGTAACAGCGTTGTTTCGGAGCATGGATGGACTTTTTCGCCCTGCTTGCCTATGATGAAACTGTAAATTTCAAACAGGAGGTATTCCCCATGACATTCGGAAAAAAATTACAGGAGGCCAGAAAGCAGGCCGGTTTTACGGAGGCCTTTGATTGAAACACTTTTTCTCAAAATCATTTGCATTGCTTCTCTTTTCTTTCTCCTTATCCTTTGTGATTTCCTTGGCGGGCTCGCTTGTTTGGTCTGTCTCAAATCGCCCAAACGCCACTAT
>JAGAEW010000178.1 GCA_017612935.1 Oscillospiraceae bacterium | reverse complement strand
TCATCCCGCCCGCTTCGCTCTGGTGGAGCTGGAGAACATTCACGACCCCGCTCAGGTCTTTGAGCCCATCCACCGCATCATCGCCAACACCGACGCCGAGGCTCTGCTGAAGGAGCTGGAGTCCACCTGGTGCGCCGAGGGCGGCTTCCCCGTGAAGTGGTTCATCGGTGAGAAGTCCGGCACCCTGTATCTGGACAAGGCTAAGAGCCAGTTGGCTGTCGGCGCTCTGCAGAGCTTCCTGGACAAGTACCTGAAGGAGCACGCAGGCGAGATCGACTATATCCACGACGACGACGTGCTGATCGATCTGGCCAAGAAGCCCAACTCCATCGGCTTCCTGCTGCCTGCCATGGAGAAGAGCCAGCTCTTCCGCGGCGTCATTGCCGATGGCATTCTGCCAAGAAAGACCTTCTCCATGGGGCACGCCCGGGAGAAGCGCTACTATCTCGAGGCCCGCAAGATCAAGTGATCGTTCTGCAGGAATCTGCCCCGGGCAAGCTCAACCTGAGCCTTGATATTCTGGGCAAACGGCCCGACGGGTATCACGAGCTGGAGATGGTGATGATCTCTGTTTCCCTGCAGGACGAGCTGACCCTGGAGTTGGGAACTGACGGCCCCTGGTCCGTAAGCTGTGGCCGGGCCGATATTCCCGACGGACCGGAAAACCTCTGCTGGAAAGCCGCCCGGGTCTTTTTCGACGCCGCAGGCGCAGAGCCGGACGGGCTTCGGATTTCTGTCCGCAAGCAAATTCCCGCCCAAGCCGGAATGGCCGGCGGCAGCAGCGACGCTGCCGCCGTGCTGCGGGCTCTCAACCGGCACTATGGCCGCTTTTCTGCGGAGGAACTGCGGGCACTCGGGCTCCAGGTGGGCAGCGATGTCCCCTACTGCCTCTTTGGCGGTACAGCCCTCGCCCGGGGACGGGGCGAGCTTCTGACCCGGCTCCCGCCTCTGCCGGAGCAGCTCTGCTTTCTGCTGGCCAAGCCGGACTTTGCGGTTTCCACCCCTGCCCTGTTCCGGGAGATCGACGCGTCAGGCGTGACTGCCCGACCGGACACCGCCGGAATGCTGCGGGCACTGGAAGCCCAAGATGCGGAAGAGATCGGAGCCACGCTCCAAAATGCCTTTGAGCCTCTGGTAGCTGCCCGCTACCCCGTGGTGGAAACCCTGCGCAGCTCCATGCTGAACAGCGGTGCCCTCGGGTCCCGGCTCACCGGAACCGGCTCTGTGGTCTTCGGGCTCTACCGGGATCGCAGTTCTGCCGAGCGCGGCGCGCAGGCACTGCGTGCCCTGTGCCCTCAGGTCTGGCTCTGCAGGGCAATCTGAACATTCCCGAATGAAATGAACAAAGCTGCCGGATCCGACGCAATCTGCGTCAAATCCGGCAGCTTTGTTTGTTTCTAAAGCAGCATCGGCTCCTTGTATTTGGGAATCCTTCCATAAGTTACTGGTTTTTGTACCACGTCATGCTGCTCTCTCCCATGGTCCGGATCCCTTTCGGACCGGAAGCTCCGAATTCTGTCCCTTTGATTTGTTTCAGGCAGCAGAGAAAGCGAGGCGCTCGATCCGACAAAGCTTTTCTTCGGTCATTTTCACAATAGAATTATGTCAACTTTTTTCTTCTCTGCAAAAAAACGGACCTTCCTTCGCCGGATTTCCACCGGAATGGGGAAAACCGCGAAAATGCTTTGTTTTTGCAGGCTCTATAGGCTGTGGAAAACCCTGTGGAATGTGTGAAAAACTTTTTTTATTCATAATATTCAAAAGTGTTCTGTTAACTATTTTCTCGATTTTGGGAAGAATTCCTCTACAAAATCCACATCTTCGACGGCAAAGGTTCTTCCGTCCAGATAGGCCAGGCAGCCGGCATCCGTGGTGAAGGCAAACTTCAACTGATAGGAATATAGCGCCTGATAAGTCCGGTCAAAGCGTTTATCCAGCTTGCCGTATTTCCCGTCCCCCAGCAGCGGCGTGCCCGCCGCTGCCATCATAGCGCGTATCTGGTGGGTCCTTCCGGTTATCAGCTCACACTCCACAAGGGAGAGGCCGTTTCGGCTTTGCAGGGTCCTGTAGAGGGTCACGGCGGTCTTTGCGCCGGGCTGGGGCTTTGGGGTCACATAGACCCGGTTCTGCTTTGCGTCCTTGAAAATATAGCCCTCCAGTCTGCCCTCCTTAGGCTTTGGCGTCCCGTGGACCACACAGAGATAGCGCTTTTCCAGCTCCCGATCCTTGATCTTCTGATTCAGAATCCGCAGCGCCTCGGCTGTCTTGGCGGCAATCACAATGCCGCCGGTGTTCCGGTCGATGCGATTGCACAGGGCCGGGGCAAAGGAATGCTCCTCTCTCGGCTTCCACTCCCCTCTGGCGTAGAGGTAAGCCTGAATGTGGTCAATCAGGGTTCGTCCGTATTCAGCCCCCTCGTGAGGATGCACCGCCTGGCCGGGCTTTTTATCCACCAAAATCAGGTTTTCATCCTCATAGACCACCCGGAGCATCGGAGTTGTAACGGTGAGATAGGCATTTTCCGGTTTCGGCGAGTCAAAAAACTCGTCGTTCACATAGAGTTGGATCACATTGCCCTCAGCCAGCCTCGTATCCCGTTCTGCCCGCTTGCCGTCGAGCTTGATGCGTTTGAGGCGAATGTATTTCTGGGCCAGCGAGGCCGGAAGCAGGGGGACGGATTTTGCCAGAAATCGGTCCAAACGCTGTCCTGCATCGTTTTTTGTCACTTTGATTTCCTTCATAGCACACCTCCGGGCCTTAAAACTTGGAAGCCAATTCCCTCAGATCTGTTGGGTTCTGGCAAGGGTTTTGTTTTTATAGGCAAGCTCCGCCGTAACCTCCCGCAGAATTTGAATCCCCTCAGGCGGAATCAGCTCCTTCTGCTCCTCCGTGTAGACAAACATCACAGCCTTCTCACCGGAAAAGGGATAGATATCAATTTCAAAGCGCTGGCCCTTCTCATAAAATCGATATTTGACCTTGTGGACAGGCTGAAGCTCCGGGTCCGCCTCCTGCAAATACTTCCGGTAGTCCTTCAGGGAAATCGGACGCTCCGTGGACCACGCGCTTCCGTCCTCGGCCCGATGCTTTTCCGTGTAAAAATAGAGGGAATCCGCCCCGTTTTTCTGCTTGCGAATGCGGCGTTCAATACCGGGATTTGTTATGACAAGATAGTGCTGGATCATATCAAAGGGAAGGGCTCCGTAGCGAAGCACAAGGCGGTTCACATCCGGCAGGGCGATCAGATACTTATGCTTTTGGTCCATAGGCTCCTGCCGCCCGACAACCCGAAATATCTCCTGCAGGGCTCTGCGGATCTTGGCCTCAAAGTCTACGGAGTTGTCTACAACCCGCAGCTTGGGATGCGCGCTCCAGGCCCGCAGGGTCCTGTCGTCCATCTCAACGGCGCTCTCCAGGCTCTCCGTACGGGCGCCGTTATCCAAATTATAGGCAAAGGCCGCGCCCTTGGCACAACTGACCAGGTGAATCACTGCGTCATATTTGGACATCGCCTCCTGGGTTGTGAGGTGGAATCTGCTGAGAACCTGTTCAAATTCCTCATCAGAAATATAGGCCTTATCGTCCAGCAGAGCGCGGTCATAAACCACCAGCACCTTAGGCTCCGGCACAGCCTGGGCTGCCCGCAGTGCCAGCCGTTCCTTGTGGAGCTGATCCTCCACCACATAGTCCTGAAAAGCCAGCATGGACAGGCAGTTGCCAAAGGGCTTGATGCCGAAGCCGCTGATCAGATCCGTTGCAGTTTCGGGAATCGTAATGACGCGCCAGCCCTCTGCCTGTTTGAATTCCTTCAAAATCCGGGAGAGCAGGGTCGTTTTCCCCGCCGCAGGTCCTCCCGTCAGCACGATTTTAACGATTTTTTTCTCCATGTCTCTCCCTGCCTTTCCGTCGTTTTCTTGATCGTACCACAGTTTCTCCGGGATTGCAAGCGTCAGAATCAAAAAAACGGATCCAATCGCCGGCGCAAGTATCGTTGCAGCCACCCTCCAAATTTCGCCCCGCGTGAACCCGGCGAAGCGGGTCCCATGAGGAAAAGGAGGTGCCCCGAAGCACTGCCGAAGAAAAACCAGCCGCCATGAGCGACTGGTTTTTCTGAGCCGTGCGGTGGAAGCTCCGTCGTATTGGTGTGTCCCGGTTTCAACTTCTACAGCTTTGCGCGGAGATTACAGCAGGCTGCAGACCAGTTCGGTATAGGCCTGGGGATCTTCAATGGGCAAATCCGCCAGAATCAGCCCCTGGGCATAGAGAAGCTCGGCGTACTGCTTTGCCCTCTCGGGCTCCCCGGAAATCAGGGTCTTGAGCTTCTGCACTGCCGGATGCTCCGGGTTGAGCTGAAGCACCTTTTCCATGGGAATCGGCATATCGGGATTCATGCGCTTGAAATACTTTTCCATTTCAAAGCTCATGCCACCCTCCGGCACCAGACAGACCGGATGGCTTCCCAGATCGGCAGAAAGCTCCGCCCTGGCAATCTTGCCCTCCAGGGTGGTTTTCAGGAACTCCAGTCCTTCCTTCCAGTCGGCTGTTGCCGCTTCAGCCGCCTTCTTCTCCTCCTCCGTGGACAGATCCAGATCGTCGGTGGCCAGATTCCGGAAATCCTTTTCCATATAGTTCATCAGAGTGCGGGGTACAAACTCGTCTACCTCTTCGGTCATAAAGAGCACGTCGTAGCCCTTCTGCTGCAGGCGCTGGTACTGAGGAAGCTGTGCCAATCTGGCGTTGCTCTCTCCGGCGGCAAAGTAGATGTGCTTCTGCTCCTCCGGCATGGCTTCCACATACTCCTTGAGGCTCACCGGCTTTTGCTTCCCGGCGGACCAGAAGAGCAGCAGATCCTGCAGCGCCTCCTTGTGCATCCCGTATTCGTTCACGATGCCGTACTTGAGCTGTCTGCCGAAGGCGGCAAAGAATTTCTCGTAGTCCTCCCGGCGATCCTTCTGCATGGAAAGCAGCTCCTGCCGGATCTTTTTCTCCAGATTGGAGGAAATGATGGAAAGCTGACGGTTGTGCTGGAGCAACTCCCGGCTGATATTCAGGCTCAGATCCGCCGTGTCCACCACGCCCCGGACAAAGCGGAAATAGTCCGGAATCAGATCCTCGCAGTGTTCCATAATCATAACCCCGGAGGAATAGAGCTGCAGGCCCTTCTTGTAGTCCTTGGTGTAGAAGTCATAGGGCGCCTTGGCGGGAATGTAGAGCAGAGCCTTGTAGGTGACGGCACCCTCCACGCTGATGGGCAGATGAGCCAGAGGCTTCTCATAGTCAAAGAACTTGTCCTTGTAGAAGCCGTCGTATTCCTCGTCGCTGACATCCTTCTTAGCCCGCATCCAGACCGGGATCATGGAGTTGAGGGTGCACAGTTCCGTGTAGCTCTCCCACTGAGGCTCCTTCTCCTCGTCCTTTTCCCCCTCGGGGACTTCCTTGCGGCGGCTCTTTTCCATCTCCATCCGGATGGGATAGCGGATATAGTCGGAATATTTTTTAACCAGATTTTGCAGCTCGTACTGCTCCAAGAAACGGGAGAACTTCTCGTCGTCTGTATCCGCCTTCAGCTTCAAAATAACCTCGGTGCCAACGGTGGTCTTCTCACAGGGAGAAATGGAATAGCCGTCCGCCCCGGAGGACTGCCACATCCAGGCTTCCTCTTCCCCGTATTTCTTCGACAGCACGGTAACGGTGTCCGCCACCATGAAAGCGGAGTAGAAGCCAACGCCAAACTGGCCGATGATGTCCACGTCGGTCTGGTCCTTGTCCAGCTCCTGCTTGAACTGCAGAGAACCGCTCTTGGCAATGGTGCCCAGATTCTGCTCCATCTCGTCCTTGCTCATGCCGATGCCGTTGTCGCAGACCGTGAGCAGCCCCAGCTTCTTGTCCACCCGCAGCTCGATTGCGAAGTCCTCCCGATTCAAGCCTACGTTCTGGTCCGTCAGCGACAGGTACGCAAGCTTATCAATGGCGTCACTGGCATTGGAAATCAACTCCCGCAGGAAAATCTCCTGATGGGTGTAGATGGAGTTAATCATCATATCCAGCAAGCGCTTGGATTCCGCCTTAAATTGCTTCTTTGCCATAATTATCACTCTTTTTCCAAAATAATAATAGGATTAGCACTCTTTCTGTCTGAGTGCTAATCCTATTATAACAAGCTTTTTCAAAAAAGCAAGCCCTGTTTTACAAATTCACAAACTGTTCAAGGATTCCTGATCCTTCAAGGGGCAGCTATTTCCCATCCCAGCAGCTTGTCAGGGTCCCGTCGGGTGCCAGGGTATAGGCAATCTCCCTGTCTGTGGTGAGGCCGTAGAGGGTAATTTGACGGACAGCCCCGGGGAAACACGCCTCCAAAGACAGCTTGAGATCCGCGAGCGTACTGCGGTTTCCCTCCGGCAGATCCCGCAGTTCTTCCAAGCGCCCTCCGTATTTTTTCATCTGCTCCAGCGTAAAGGGCAGCGGGTAGTCCAGCTCCAGGGTGCCGGAGTTGGCGTCCCAGCTCCGGAGCCGGAAGACGCTCCAGTTTTTTGACAGATAGCCTTCCAGATCCTGTCCGGGAGGCTGCTTCGGCTGGATCCCGGAAAACAGCCCCATGAGCAGGCCGACAGACAAAACAATCAGCACCAGGGCCAGCGCGGACAACAGTAGGATCGTTTTCTTCATCTCATTTTCCTCAGCGAAGCAGCCAGATCAGCAAAGCCAACTGTCCTGCAAAAAACAGCGGAATTCCCCAGACAAAGGCCGGATGTCTTCCGGCGTTTGTCTTATGGTGAAACAGGCGCATCCCCAGTATGGCTCCGACGCTGCCTCCCAGCAGGCTCAGGCCCAGAAGCGTGGCCTCCGGAATCCGCCAGCGCTGTTTCCGCGCCCGGCGTTTATCCAGTCCGAACATAGAAAAGGTCAACAGATTGATTCCCAGTCCCCAGACCAGGACAAGCTTTTCAACAGGCTTCATTTGCGTTCCTCCCCGGAAGCGCCGCTCTAAGGCAACAGAATCTCCACCGCCTCGCTGCCGCCCTCAGGCTGATAGACAGTCAGAGACAAGCAGAGTTGCCCCAACTCTGTCAGGTGCATCTGGTTCGTTCCAGCACCGATCAGTTCGCTCTGGGTGCGGTTGAGCGCGGTGGTATAGGCAAGGTTTTCCGGATCAATCGGCCCAAAGCGGCGGACATAATATTCCGTCAGCTTCTGATTCAGAAGCTGCTCCGGCTCGCCCTCCATCCCCGCTGCCGCGAGAAGCTGCTGAACCCGCACAGCCTCTCCGTTGACGGCATTGACCGTAAAAAAAGCCTGACTGAAGGGGCCTTTGTAATCCTGCCGGTCAATCCGAAGGGTCAGAATGTCCCCCAGAACAAAGTAAGAATAGCTCAGGCGCTCCAAGCCCGGTGTTTGACTCCGTTCCATCGCATGTCTGGAATCCCGGATCAAGGCTCCGTAGCGCTCATCGATCTCCCGGTTGCAGGCCATCGCCTCCTGCCCAGCCAGATCAATCATGGGCAGCCGATAGCTGTAGTGATCCACCGGCCAGGACGCGGGAATCTCCCCTTCCACGTCCATCAGACACTTTACAAGCTCTCTGTTCCCCTCAGTTCCGTGATTCTCCCAGTCGCTGACCAGGGGAATTTCGCCTGCGCCCGCGAAATGATAGGTTTCATTTGAAATCTCCTCAGTTTGCTCTCCCATCATCACTTCACAGCCGCTGAGAAGCAGATTCAGGATCAGCAAAAGGGGGATACCGTAAAAGCTTTTTTTCATATCTCACTCTCCCAATGTCACATGCAGCAAAACAGGATTGTGATCTGTATAGGCAAATCCTTCCTCAAGGGTCTGGACAGATTCAATGCTCAGGTTGGGTGAAACCAGGAAACCGTCGATTCCATAGTATTGGCTGTTCTCTTCGTCCTTCGGGTCATAGGGCTGATTCAGCAGCCGGCAGCTTGGAACCGAGTCGTCCCAAACGTAGCGCCAGCCGTCGGCAAGCTCGCTCCGGTCCAGAGCCCCGGGAAGCCAGAGCTCCGGATGCGTGTTTTTCCAGCGTGTTTCGGTATCCGGAAAGAGCTGGTTCCAGTCGCCTCCGGCTATCACATAGTTTCCCCTTGCATACTCCTGTTCCACAAATTCCCGCAGCCGACGGGACTGGGTAAGCTTGCCCGCGCCGTCGTCATAGGCCTCCATATGAAGATTCACCAGCACCAGCTCCCGCTCCGTCCCCGGAAGGGAGACTCTGCTGACCAGCAGGCAGCGTTTGAGGTTGGCCACGGACATTGGCCAGGGAAAGGGGCAGGGCAGGCTGATTCTGTCGGCCTGCCGAATGCCGCAGCTTGAAAAGCTCAGAAGGCCGGAGTGTACCTTGCCGATCGGGGGCCAGGGATAGGGTACATAATCGCAGGAGAAGTTCAACGCAAAGGCAGAATCCCGAAGCAGCGCCCCGCGCAGCTCTGCGGCTTCATCCACCCCATAGCTGCGTCTGGAATCGACATCCACCTCCTGCAGCAGAATGAAGTCAGGCTTCAACTCCAGCAGGCGGTCCCGGATCCCCTCCAGATTCCTGAAAATTACAGCCTCCGATTCCGGTCGCACCATGCTTCCGCCATCCATAAAGAAATCACTCTCAGCGCCGAGGCCGCAGTACCCGATATTCCAGGTCAAAACCGAGAATTCCGTTCCCAGCATCCACGCCCCGTCGGCCCCATCCACCTGGACGGCTTCCGTCTGGGCGGGCCGATATTCGGTAATGAGCAACCATGTGACCAGTCCTGCACCGCAGAGCAGCACAATTTCCAGCCCGATTCCCAGCCAAAGCAGCAGCTTTTTCCAAATTTTCATAGCCAAGCCCTTCTTTTCTCTGCGGCAGCACCGTATCATTCAGGTGCGCGGTCGATGCAGTCAGTGCTTCATTCAGATAAAAAAGTTTTTTCGTAGAAATCCCGTCAGATTTCCCGGTACATTCCCGCTGCGTCGTCCTTGCGAACAGTCTCAGAAATCTGCAACACCTCTATATTCAGGGTCCGCTCGCCAAAGCGGATGGCAAGCCGGTCTCCAACCTTCACATCATAGCTGGCCTTGGCAGGGCGGCCGTTGACCGTCACCCGCTCCGCATCGCAGGCTTCGTTTGCAACGGTGCGGCGCTTAATAATGCGGGAAACCTTCAAAAATTTATCCAATCTCATTGGAAACAGCTCCTTTCAATGCAGTCCGAAGATAGCGACCGGTAAAGCTCTCGGGCGTTTCGGCAATTTTCTCCGGTGTTCCGGCTGCGATCACCCGGCCGCCGCCGTCGCCTCCCTCCGGCCCGAGGTCGATGATCCAATCGGCACATTTGATCACATCCAAATTGTGTTCAATCACAAGCACGGTATTGCCCCCATCCACAAACCTTTGCAGCACCTCAATCAGCTTGCTCACGTCGTACATATGCAGGCCGGTGGTGGGCTCATCCAGAATATAGAAGGTGGAACCTGTGGAACGGCGGGCCAACTCCGTAGCCAGCTTCACCCGCTGGGCCTCGCCGCCGGACAGGGTGGTGGAGGACTGGCCCAGCTTGATATAACCCAGGCCCACGTCCACCAGTGTCTGCACCTTGTCCCGGATGCGGGGAAGATTCTGGAAAAACTCCAGCGCCTCGTCACAGGTCATCTCCAGGACATCGGCAATGGATGCCCCCTTATAGCGCACCTCCAATGTCTCCCGGTTATAGCGCTTGCCCTGGCAGACATCGCAGGGGACGTAGACATCCGGAAGGAAGTGCATCTCAATCTTCACCAGACCGTCGCCGCTGCAGGCCTCGCAGCGCCCCCCCTTGGTATTGAAGGAGAAGCGTCCCGGTCCGTAGCCCCGGAGCTTTGCGTCCTGTGTTGCGGCAAACAGATCCCGGATGTCATTGAAAACCCCCGTATAGGTGGCCGGGTTGGAACGAGGCGTTCGGCCGATGGGGCTCTGATCAATGCAAATCACCTTGTCCAGCTTTTCAAGGCCGGTAAAATGATCGTGTTTTCCGGCCCGAATGCGGGCATGATTCAGGCTCCCCGCCAGCTTTTTGTAGATGATTTCGTTGACGAGGGAGGATTTTCCGGAACCGGAAACCCCTGTCACACAGCAGAAAGTTCCCAGCGGGATGGAAACATCCACGTCCCGCAGATTGTTTTCCTGGCAACCGTAGACACCGAGCACGTTTCCCGTCCCCGGCCGCCGCAGTCGGGGCAGCTCAATGCGCTTGCGGCCGGACAGGAACGCGCCGGTAATCGAACGGGGCTCCGCCTCCAGATCCGCAATCGAGCCCTGGGCCACAATCTCGCCGCCGTGGACGCCGGCCCCCGGCCCTACGTCCACCACATAGTCCGCCGCCCGCATGGTATCCTCGTCATGCTCCACCACAATCAGCGTATTGCCAATGTCCCGCAGACGTTTCAGGGTTTCGAGCAGCTTGTCGTTGTCCCGCTGGTGCAGGCCGATGGAAGGCTCATCTAAAATATACAGCACCCCCATCAGACTGGATCCGATCTGGGTTGCCAGCCGAATGCGCTGACTCTCACCGCCGGAGAGCGTCGCAGCCGCCCGTGACAGGGTCAAATACTGCAAGCCCACCGAACGCAGGAAGCCCAGTCTTGCTTTAATCTCCCGCAGAATGGGCGCGGCAATCATTGTCTCCGTGGGGGGCAGAACCAACTGCTCTATAAACTCCAGAGCCTTGTTCACCGGAAGCTCGCAGAAGTCCATGATCTGCATCCCCCCCACCGTAACGGCTCTGGAGATGGGCGAAAGACGCTTTCCTCCGCACTCTGGACAGGGAAACATCGCCATATACTCCTCCAGCTCCTTCCGCATGGCTTCGGACTGGGTTTCCCGATACCGGCGTTCCAGACTGTTGACAATTCCCTCAAAGGCCTGCTCCAACATTCCCCTGCCATTGGCACGCTCATAGTAAAGCGTCAGCTTCTCACCCTTTGTCCCATAGAGAATCGCGTCCATTGCAGCCTCCGACAGCTTCTCCAGAGGGTCTGTCAGCTTGAAATGGTAGCGCGATGCCAGCGCGTCGAAATACATCCGGGAGATGGAGTCGTTCTTAACGCTGCCCCAGCCACTGGCCTGAATGGCCCCATCGAGAATGGACAAGGAGCGATTCGGAATAATTAAATCCGGGTCCACCTTGAGCTGGTAGCCCAGACCGGCACAGCGGGGGCAGGCTCCGTAGGGATTGTTGAAGGAAAACATACGGGGACTGAGCTCCGGCATGGAAACGCCGCAGTCCTCGCAGGAATAATTCAGGGAAAAGCTCAGCTCCTCCTCATTGTCCATCCGCTGGATCACCGCCACCCCGCCGCCGTTTGAGGTGGCGGTCTCAATGGAATCCGTCAGACGCCGGGTGATGTCTCCCCGCAGAATCAGACGGTCCACCACCAGCTCAATGTTATGCTTCTTATTCTTATCCAAGCCAAATTCCTCGGTCAGATCATAGAGGCTGCCGTCCACCCGAACCCTGGCAAAGCCGGACTTGCGGGCATCGGCAAAGACCTTCTGGTGCTCGCCCTTCTTGCCCCGGATCACAGGGGAGAGCACCTGAAAGCGCGTGCCCTCCGGGAGCTGCAAAATCTTGTCCACAAGCTGGTCAATGGTCTGCTTTCGGATCTCTCTGCCGCACTTTGGGCAGTGCGGCACGCCCGCTCTTGCCCAGAGCAGGCGCAGATAGTCATAGATCTCCGTTACAGTCCCCACCGTGGAGCGGGGATTCCTGGAGGTAGTTTTCTGGTCAATGGAAATGGCGGGAGAAAGGCCGTCGATTGCATCCACATCCGGCTTATCCATCTGCCCCAGGAACATACGGGCATAGCTGGAGAGGGATTCCACATAGCGGCGCTGCCCCTCTGCATAGATGGTATCAAAGGCCAGTGAGGACTTGCCGGAGCCGGAAAGCCCTGTAAAAACCACAAGTTTATCCCGGGGAATCGTCAAATCAACATTTTTTAAGTTGTTTTCTCTGGCCCCCCGGACAGAAATCACTTCATTCATGGGTGAACCCCTTTCTTCAATGCTTTGCGGATTCACAGCGGCTCTGCCCCATGCCCGGGACCGGCTGCGCTGTGTATTTCTTCTGCATCTGTGTCATCCAGCCGCCCTTTCAGGGCAGCAAACTCACAGTGCCGGGCTTCACCGTTATGCGTCTGCAATTCTTCCGACGCTTCGCCCTGATACGATTCTCCAATATAGTGCTTTATGGGATTGGAGTGACATCGTGCAAAGCACGCTGTCCATTTTGCGCCCTTTGATACAAATTTCGTCTCATGCAGTCACCGACGCGCAACGTGCGCAATCAAATGCTTTCAAAGTGTTTTGTGGGAAACAAGTTGATGTCTGCCGACGAAAAATCTGTCGCGGCCGACCCGCGGCCTGTCTGTCAATGCAAATTTTGCATCTTTTTCTATTATACCACAGAATAAATAATAAGCAACAGGAAATCGAAACGCAAAATTTCGATCTCCTGTTGTCCGTTCCATGCTCCACTGCCCGGAGCGCATCGCTGTTTGGGCGCCTGTTACCTGTTCTCCAGCGCGTCCAGAACGCCATCGTGGTTGGTATCCGCCAGATTGGACGCCATTTCCTCCCGGATGCTGACGCCCCGGGACATCCGCTGCTTCTCCACCAGATCAGACAGCATCTCCTTGACCTTTCTGGGGTCCTTAATCCGCTGAATGTTAAATTCCGAAGCAGACTTGTCGGAGGAGCAGCAGTGAATGGTGCCGACCCGATCCATACGATCCCGAACCGATCGAGCAAGGCTCAGGTCCATAATGCGGTAGAGGCGAATTTCTTCCTCTTCCTGCTTGAAACAGCCCTTAATAATCAAAAGCTTTTCATCGGTCAGAATATATTTGGTGAAGGACCAGGGCAGGCCAAAAATCGTGCGCTTGCGATCTGACCATACGGTATTGCTGGGAAGCTTCATAAAAATCATGCCTCACTTTCTGTCGTTCACAGCAGGCTGCGGCCCCGCAGACAGGACCCTCGCCCTGCCGCAATTATTCCACAGTAACGGACTTGGCCAGGTTTCTGGGCATATCAATATCACAGTTCCGCAGGAGGGCAACGTAATAGGAGAAGAGCTGCAGAGGGATAATCGTCAAACTGGGCTGCAGCATGGGATGCGTCTCGGGAACCGTAATCACAGAGGGCACCTTCACCTTAAACTCAGCCTCACGGTTCTCTGTGGTAATACCGAGCACCTCGGCGCCGCGGCTCTGAACCTCCACGAGGTTGGACATTGCCTTATCGAACAGCGCGTCCACGGTGCAAACAGCCACCACCAGCGTTCCATCCTCAATCAGAGAGATGGGACCGTGTTTGAGCTCGCCGGCTGCATAGGCCTCGGAGTGAATATAGGCAATCTCCTTGAGCTTCAGGCTGCCCTCCCGGCAGACGCCGCAATCCAGATTGCGGCCAATGAAGAAGGCATCCCGGGCCGTGAAATACTGCTCTGCATAGTAACGAATCTTGGCAACATTTTCGCGGGTCAGGCAGAGGGAAATCTTCTGATCCAGCTTTGTCATTTCAGACACAATGCTCTGGTATTCCGCCGGCTCAATGGTTCCCAGCAGCTCTGCAAAATAGAGGGTAATCAAATAGATGACACTGAGCTGGGTGGAAAAAGCCTTGGTCGTTGCCACAGCAATCTCAGGGCCTGCCCAGGTATAGATCACATCGTCTGCTTCCAGTGCAATGGCAGAGCCCACCACATTCACAATCGCCAGCGTTCTTGCATGATGCCGCTTGGCCTCCATCATGGCTGCCTTGGTATCCGCAGTCTCCCCGGACTGGGAGATCACCAGCACAAGGGTATCCTCCCCCATCACGGGAGCGGAATAGCGGAACTCCGACGCAAGAACAGGCTCCACAGGAATCCGGCAGGTCTTCTCAAGCAGATACTTGCCCAGGCATCCCACATAGTAGGAGGAGCCGCAGGCTACGATATAGATTTTTTTCAGTCCGGCAAGGTAGTCTCTGGAAATCTTAATATCGTCCAGAACAACGCGGCCATCCCGGATGCGGGGCGAGATCGTACCCTTGACCGCCGTGGGCTGCTCATGGATTTCCTTGAGCATAAAGTGGTCGAAGCCGCATTTCTCCGCAGCGGAAATATCCCAATCAACATACTCTATCTTCCGTTCCACACGGTCAAAGAAGGCGTCATAGAACTGGACGGAATCCTTGGTAATAATCGCAATGTCTCCATCCAGCAGATGAACAATTTTACGGGTGTGTTTCAAAAGGGCCGGAACATCGGAGGCGATAAAGTTTTCACCGTCGCCGTATCCGAAGATCAGCGGGCTCTCCTTTTTGACTGCAATCATGGTCCCGGGCAGATCCTGACAGAGAATTCCAAGCGCAAAGCTTCCCTCCAACTGCCCCACAGCCCGGCGAACGGCCCGAGGGAAATCCTTCAGCTTGTCGTAGTAGTACTCAATCAGGTTGGCAACAACCTCAGTGTCTGTCTCCGACTGAAAGTGCTTGCCCTTTTTCAGCAGTTGCTGCTTCAGCCTCATATAATTCTCAATGATGCCGTTGTGAACCACTGCAATTTTTCCGGCATCCGCCATATGGGGGTGGCTGTTCACATCAGAGGGAGCTCCATGGGTCGCCCAGCGGGTATGCCCAATGCCGAAAGTTCCCTCAATCGCCTTGCCGCCATCAATCAGCCCGTTCAAAACCGCCAGACGGCCTTTGGCCTTTGCGACCCGAAGGATGCCGCCGGACATCACACAGACGCCGGCTGAATCATAGCCACGATATTCAAGCTTGGACAATCCATCCAACAAGATGGGCGCAGCCTGACGGCTGCCTAAATATCCAACAATTCCGCACATAAATACAGAACCTCCAAAATCGGTAAAATCAGTGTGCAAAAATACATCGTACATTATAGCACAATTTTACAAAAAAACAAGAATTATTTGTAAAAAGCACAATTCTCAGCTTTCACGGGCCCTCCGTCCCGTCGGGATTCAACGACAACTGTCCGCAGAAAAGGCCCCGCAGAGAATTCAGCGTCTGCGTCCGCACCGGGCTTGCACCGCCGGAAATCAGGGCCAAGCAGCCGGGGCTGCCATCGTCGTGAACAAAGAGCGGGCTCCAGCCCCGACGCAGATTTTCCTGTGAACCCCGCCAGGTTCCCCCGGCAAGGCGGGATTGGGCAACAAAGGTCTTCTCCCCCAGGGCATGAATCAGGCGATTTCGTTCCAAAGCCCGACAGGCACTCATGGGCAGATGCCAGCCCGCCTCGCAGAGATAGACCATCCGGGAGCTGAGGGGTTCATGGGCCTGAAGGCCGTCTGGCAGAATCGAAATTACGGTTCCGCCGGCCTCCAGGCATGCAGTTTGGGCCGCCTGATCCGCCCCACGGGCGTTGCCGGAGACGAGGGCGTAGCCTTCCTGCGCCGCTAAAGTTCCGACACGGCGCGCAAAATTCCTTCCCGCTGCCGATAGCTCTCTGCTGCCCACCAGCGCCACGGCCGGCTGCGTCAGAAGCTCCGCCTTGCCCCGGCAGAACAGGACCGCGGGGGCCCGGGCTCCCAGGCGTCGAAGCCGCACCGGATAGCCCGGGGAAATACAGGTAATCGGCCGGATGCCAAGCTCCGCCGCCACAGAGAGATACTCTGCCAGAGCCTGTTCCCGATCCAGCAGCTCGGCAATTCTCCCGGCAAAGTCCTCATCATAGCCGAGCTTTCGCAGATCCTCCATCGTCACATCCCGCTCCGGATCCGTGCAAGCCCATCGGCAGGCCGCAATTCTCTGGGCCAGGGTCCGGATCTGCGGCAGGGTCAGGGGCTTTTTTCCGTCTCCCAGCTCGGCGCACAGGAGCAGATAGCCCCGCTCCGGCCCGGTCATCTGCGGCGGCGGGAGACCGGCGCGGCCTGCCTGCGTTCCACCGGCACAAAACCGCTCTCGGTAATGGCCACCGGCTGAATTGTGAAGTGGCTGTATTTGGCAATCTCATCCAGCTTGGCCTGTTCCGGGAAGCTGCCGATCACGGTATAGCTGACGCCCTTTCGCTTGGCCCGGCCGGTCCTGCCGATGCGGTGGATGTAATATTCATTTTCCTGAGGAACATCATAATTAATCACACAGTCCACATCGTCCACGTCAATGCCGCGGGAAGCCACATCCGTCGCAATCAGTACAGGAAGTTTCCCCTTACGGAAACTCTTCATGGTTCGCTCCCGCTGGCTCTGGGGAATGTTGCCGTGAATGCAGTCTGCGTCCACGCCGACCCGACGCAGCTCGTCGGACAGACTTTGGCAGAGCAGCTTGGTGTTGCAAAAAATAATGACCCGCTCAAAGCCGCCCAAGTGGAGGATCCAGCGCACGGCGTTGAGCTTTTCCAGCGCCGATACAGTAACCGAATACTGTTCAATATCCGGCCTGCTTTCGGCGTCCGCCTTGACGGTAATCTCCACCTCGTCACGCTGATACATCCAGGAGACGGTCATAACCTCCTGGGACATGGTGGCAGAAAACAGGCCAAGATTCCTTCGGTCCGGAATCTTCTCAATGATTCCGGTGACGTCCTTGAAAAAGCCCATGTCCAGCATACGGTCCGCCTCGTCGAGAATGACCGTGCGGACGCTGTCGAGCCGAATCGAATGCCGCTTGTAGTGGTCCATCAGTCTGCCTGGGGTCGCCACAACGATTTGAGGCTTTTTTTTGAGCTGCTTGAACTGCGGCTCGAGATTTTGGCCGCCGTAGAGAACCGCCACCCGGATTTGTTCGCAGTGGGTCAGCAGGCTGCGCAGCTCATCTCCGATCTGAAGCGCCAGCTCCCGGGTGGGGGCAAGGATCAAAGCCTGGAGTTCCTCTGAAGCCGCTTCCACATGGGCAATCATGGGGATGCCAAAGGAGAAGGTTTTCCCGGTACCGGTGGGAGCCTTGACGATCACATCCTTCCACTCCATCAGAGGCCCGATCGCCTCCGCCTGTACACGGGTGGGATAGCCGTAGCCCTTTTCATCCAACGCCCGGAGAATCGGTTCCGGCAGATTCATCGACTGAAATGTAATTGCTTCCTTCTTGGATTCATTGATGGGTTCGTTCATTTTTATGACCATTCCTTTCGCTGCGCTCCAAGGCACAAAAAAGCATGAAACCGATTGCCTCTACGCAGCAAGCATAAAATGTGTTAGAATAGGCTTGAGGAAGCAGGCACACTACAGAGCACGTGGAGGTGAGTAGGCTCAGCCTCGCGCTGGACTGAATTTTTATGTGTTGCCGGACGCTCTTTCAAGCACAAATAAGTAGGGCTTGCACCCTGTAACCTTATCTTTGGAGAGACGGACTACTTCAATCTTTCAGCGAGCGTCCAGTCCCTGCTTGTTTCCTCAAATTTTACTTTGAGGGGATGTGCTATGCTCAGAATCGTTTACCCTATCTGCTGTGGAATGGATGTCCACAAGTCGTTCCTTGTCGCCTGTATTGCTTCGACAAACGCTCAAGGAGTTACCACCTACACAAGCAAGCGTTTTTCCACTTTTACCTGTGATTTGCGCCGCTGTGCCTCGTGGTTGGCTGCCCACGATTGCAAAGATGTTTGCATGGAGTCCACGGGAAAATACTGGATTCCCATCTACAACATTCTGGAGTCAAGCTGCAGCATTGTTCTTGCGCACTCGAAGTATGTCAAAGCGATTCGTGGCAAGAAGACCGACAAGAAAGACGCCAAGTGGATCGCGGATATTTTCAAACACGATCTTGTCTCCGGGAGTTTTATACCTCCTGCGGATATCCGTCAGCTTCGGGATTTGGTTCGTTACTACCGAAAGCTTACAAACATCACTACAGGTGAAAAGAACCGTGTTCAGAACTGCTTGACAGTTTCCAACATCAAGTTGGATGATGTGTTTTCGGATGTGTTTGGCAAAGCTGCGACTGCAATCACAACGCGTTTGCTGGAAAACCCGTCGGAAAGGATTACTGATGTCTCGGGTTTCCGCACAAGGGGTATGAAGGCGACCGACGAGGAGGTTCTGGCTGCTGTGGACGGAGAATGCCGTTGCTCGTTCAGTGCGCATTGTGTGCGTTCCGTAAGAAAAGCAATCCGGAAATCCGCAGACGCTATGAAAATCCAAAAAACGCAGGGGTCACAAAAGAGCAATCATTGCCATTGCAGGAACGCTGTTGACCGCCATCTACAACATTCTGAAGAAGAATGAACCCTTTTTGAGGGCTTGGTTTTGTGTACCTCTTTTCTGGATGGTGCTGGAATCACATTGTTTCAAGCTTTTCACCCTTTTATTATTTTCGCAAGGAAATCAAAAAATCCTTTATTTTTTTCTTTTAATTTTGATTGGAATATCCTTGCGATTTGAGCGCTTAAGTCCTTTGCAACTAACACCTTTTAATTTTGGATTTGTACGGCCCGGAAGTCCTCTCCCGCCTCAACGGCGTTTACGCTGCCCCGGGTCAGATCCGTCACCCGGGCGTTAAAATCCTGGGTATTTGCAGCCGGCAGCAGCACATGCAAACAGATATCCGCCCCATATTCCGTATCCTCCAGGATGCCGCCGAAGCGTTCCACCTCCTGCCGCAGCCGTTCAAAATAGCTGTAGGGTAAAATCAGATCCAGCCGCTTCCAAAGCTGCTTGCAGGCAATCCCTGCCTCCCGGAGGGCATCCTTCGCCGCCTTCCCGTAGGCCCGGACCAGGCCGCCGGTTCCCAGCAGGGTCCCGCCGAAGTAACGGGTCACTACGCAGCAGACATTCTCCACCCCGCTGCCCCGCAGAACCTCCAGCACCGGCATACCCGCAGTGCCCTGGGGTTCTCCGTCGTCGGAGTAGCGGGTCGGCCCTCCGTGAATGATATAGGCATAGACATTATGGGTGGCGTCCCAGTGCTGCTGGCGCATGGCCTTGATCCATTCCAGAGCTTCCGCCTCTGTCTGCGTCACCCAGATTCTTCCAATGAATCGGGAACGCTTTTCTACAAATTCAAACTCCGCATCACGGGCGGGGACCATGTAGGATTCCATCGTATTACCTCTGTTTCAGATTCGCGAATTGCACTTGCCGCCCTCTGCCGACCGCCGTGTCCCTACAGATTGATTTCGTACTGCTTCAGCCGTCCGCAGAGCGTTTCATCGCAGTCCGCCTCAATTTCGATGCCTTCAGCCCGATATTCGCAGCGGAGCACCTGGGCTCGGTCATGGAGGATTTCCACCTGACCGCCCATGGAATAGGGCAGCAGGAAGACCGCCCGACGCACATTCCTGCACAGCTCCCGCTCCATCATGGCAAAGAGCTTCTCAAGACCGCTCCCCGTTCGGGCGGAGAGGGAAACATTGCTGCTTCCCACAGGCAGAGCCTCCGGCTCCACCAGATCAGCCTTGTTATAGCAGCGCAGTATCGGGGTTTCCGGATCCGCAAGTTGGCCAATCAACCGATCTACCACCTGAATATGCTCTTCCCGATCCGGGTCCGCAGCGTCGATCACATGGATCAGCAGATCTGCATAGGACAGCTCCTCCAAAGTGGCGCGGAAGGCCTCCACCAGATGGTGGGGCAGCTTGGAAATAAAGCCGACGGTGTCGGAAAGCAGAACCGTCAGCCGGTCTGAGACCTCCAACTGCCGGGTCGTAGTATCGAGGGTATCAAACAAGCGGTTATTGGCAGGGATATTCGCACCGGTCAGCCGGTTGAGCAGGGTAGATTTTCCGGCATTGGTATAGCCCACCAGCGCCACCACGGGGATTTCATTTTTCTGCCGCCGTCTGCGCTCTACGCTCCGAAGCTTGCGAACCTGGGCCAGTTCTTCCTCCAGCCGGTCGATCCGCGCCCTAATATGACGGCGATCTGTTTCCAGCTTGCTTTCACCGGGGCCCCGCGTTCCGATGCCGCCGCCAAGCCGGGACATGGATTTGCCCATGCCGGAAAGCTTGGGCAGCAGATACTTGTACTGGGCCAGTTCCACCTGAAGACGTCCCTCTGCGGTCTGGGCCCGCTGGGCAAAAATATCGAGAATCAGGGCGCTGCGGTCCAAAACTGTAGCGCCGGTAATCTCCTCCAGCGCCCGGATTTGACTGGGAGAAAGCTCATTATCGAAAATCACCATTCCCGCCTCATGGGCGGCGGCAAGCTGGCAGATTTCCTCCGCTTTCCCTTCTCCGACAAAGCTGTGAGGATCCGGCCCATGGCGGTTTTGAAGAACCTTCGCCACACAGACTCCCCCCGCAGTTTCCAGCAGGGCCTCCAATTCATCGAGGCTCTGCTCAGTGGCCTGTTCTTCCTTCTTAAAGCAATCGGCGTGAAGTCCACACAGGACTGCCCGTTCAATTTTATGTTCTTCCATAACTTCCTCCTTTTATCCTGATTCCGGCAGCGAGGCACCTGAATTCCGGGGGCTTGGATAGAAAAAGCCCGCACCAAATTCAGGTGCGGGCGGATTTTCTTACTTCAGGCCGTATTTCTTGTTGAAACGATCAACACGTCCACCGGTGTCAACCAGCTTCTGCTTGCCGGTGTAGAAAGGGTGGCACTTGGAGCAGATTTCAACCTTGATGTCCTTCTTGGTAGAACCGGTCTCAATGATCTCGCCGCATGCGCATCTGATTGTGGTCTGTTCGTACTTGGGATGGATACCTTCCTTCATTTCAGTTCACCTCTTTCTTTTATGGTAAAGGGCAAAATGCCCCCGTTTGCAATCAGCCTGCTTATGGTATCACAAAGCGCTTGAAAAAGCAAGTGTTTTTTTCGAAAATTCGTAATTTTTTTATTTTTGTCCACAAGATCTTGTCTGCAAACGGGACAGCTCCGACAAGCGCTTCAACTCTGCGGCGGACAGGCGGGGACTGCTTCTTCCTCGCACCGACACAGGATCCGCAGTCCGGCTTCCGCAGCCGCCGGCTCCGGCGCATCCCGTGAAAACAGACCATAGAGGTCACCTGCCCGGGTCTCCAGGGCGTAATAGCGCTCCTCTGCCGGCCGCTCCCCGGCGTTGACCAGCGCAAAGCGTTTCTTCATGCCCCTCAGAAGACGCCGGCCCTTCCCGTCAAAGCCGAGAATGCGGACATAGGGCGGCGGGGTCTCCAGTGCCTGCCGGCTCAGCCCCAGAACTGCACACAGCAGCATACGGCGGATGCGGGCGCGGGCATAGCGTTTGGATTTTGTCTGTTCCACAATCTGTTCCACCGAGGCGCAGCGTCGGCAGTTCTTCATCAGCTTCGACCAGAGGCCCTCCGTCCCGTAGGGCAACGCCCGAAAGCCCTCCTCCGGCAGGCAGCGCAGCAGGGCCAGCACGGCCCGCTCTCCGGCTTCCAACGTGTGCACGGGGGCCGTGGCATAAAGCTCTCGCAGACAGTCCGGGACAGCCTCCTGCCAGTGCGGCACAGCGGGGCCGTCCGCTGTGAGAGCCCGCCGCAGGGCGGAGGCTGAGGGTGCTTCGGGGTCCAACTCCGGAGCGTGATAGCTGCCGGTGCGATAAAGCGGCAGCGGGTGCATAGGACTGTTCAGCCGCAGCAGCGCCTTGCAGTATTCCACCGCTAAAATATCGTTGGGTGAGCTCAGTCCGGCTCCGGCTCCCAAAGCCTCCAGCGCCAACTGACGGGCCGCCGCATAGGAACAGCCGCTGTCCAGTTGCTGCCGCAGCAGTCCGTCAAAGCGGGGATCCAGATTGGCCTTGGCGCTGCAAAGCAGCGCCTCCGTATCCCGGGTTTCGACGCCGAAGCAAAGCCGGTCGCAGCCCAGCTCAGAGAGAATGGAAACCCCGCTGAAGGCAAAGCCCTCGGCCGAAGAAAGGGCCGCCGTCAACGGCAGCTCCAGAACCAGATTCGCGCCGCAGCGCAGGGCAGCCTCGGCCCGAAGCATCTTCGGAAATACCGCAGGCTCTCCCCGCTGGACGTAATTGCCGCTCATCAGACAGACAACGGCACAGTCCTCCCCCATTGCCTGACGAATCAGCCGAAGCTGGCGGGCGTGCCCGTTGTGAAAGGGATTGTATTCACAAATAATACCGACAGTCTCCATATTCAGTCTCCATATTTTTTCCTCCGGGCAAAATTTTCTGCTTGCCTTCTTGAAGATTATGGTATAAAATAGTGATGTTGTGATTGTACCACACAGAAACGAAAAATCATAGAAAAAGTTTAGGAGATTACAGCTATGAAAATTCTGGTCATCAACGCAGGCAGCTCTTCTCTGAAGTATCAGCTCATGGATCCCCAGAGCGGTGATGTGTTCGCAAAGGGTCTGTGTGAGCGTATCGGCATCGACGGCCGTCTGACTCACCAGGTTCCCGGCAAGGATAAATATGAGATCGATGCTCCCATGCCCGATCACAAGGCGGCCATGACCCTTGTCATGGATGCTCTGCAGGATGCCGAGCACGGCGTTATCAAGAGCACCGACGAGATCTCAGCTATCGGCCATCGCGTACTGCATGGCGGACCCAATCTTACAACTCCCATGATAGTAGACCAGCACGTCAAGGACGTTATCCGCGAGTGCTTTGACCTGGGTCCTCTGCACAATCCCGCCAACCTCATGGGTATCGAGGCCTGCGAGGCTGCCATGCCCGGCAAGCCCAACGTAGCCGTATTCGATACGACCTTCGGTATGGCCATGAAGGAAGCTCATTATCTGTACGCCATCCCTTACGAGTACTATGAGAAGTACGG
>JAGAEW010000177.1 GCA_017612935.1 Oscillospiraceae bacterium | reverse complement strand
GCTGTCGCAGCTGCAGCCGGTGATAAAAGGCATTCTGGGTCGGAACGTGACCGCCGGGAAAGATCAACACGTCCGCCTCGCAAATCCGCGCTGCAAGCTCCGGGTTTCTCGCGTCGCAGAGCTCCAGTGCGGAAACATGAGCTGGAAATATTGCAACATTGGGCAGAATAAATCGCAAGCATGAATTTCTTTCTCTCGAAGTGAACAGTCCCAACGGCAATCTTCCGGAACCGACCCTTGCATTTTTCGTTTGAGGTGGTATAATTAGAGCTGGGCGGAATTGTCTGGAATTCCGCATCCGCAAGGGAGCCCCTCCGTTGCCCCGGCGACAGCCAATTTGTTGCAGAGAGGAAGCGCATCATGGAGACAATCAACGGTGAATGGTATATGAAGGGCTGTGCCCCGGAGGATCCGGGGCGCTTGTGCCGCGTGGAGGATGCTGCGACCCTGATTGAACGCATGGGCTTTCTGCCCCTGTTCGCCAACGAGGTTCCGGGCTTTTCTCTGGAGGAGCACAGCCTCGCCGCTGACTGGTGGAGCGGAGATCCGACCCGGGACCCCTGGGAATGGCGACAAATTCTGTGCCGGATGCCGGGCATTGTCTACGGCAAGTTTTTTGAGAAAAAGGCAGGGTTTATCTCCGCCCGGTGGTTTCCGGTCTTTGCCAATCACCGCCGGGACGGCTATGACTTTGACACCCGCATCGACGAGGGGCTGGCTTCCCACCGGGCCGTCAAGCTAATGGCCCCTTTTCTGACGGAGGGAGGCCCCAACGACACGGCACTTTTAAGCGCCGTTCTCAAGGCTCAGGCCGGCTTCGGCAAGGGCGGCGAGAAAAACTTTGAGGGGATTTTGACGGAGCTTCAAATGCAGAGCTATTTGAGTCTCGGGGATTTCCGTCAGCGGCTGAACCGTCGCGGAGAGCCCTACGGCTGGCATCTGGCTCTGGTGCAGACCCCGGAGGCCAAGCTGGGCTGCGAGGCAGTGCGCTCTGCCTATTCCGAAGACCCGGCACACGCTCTGGAGCGAATGACAAGGCAGCTTTTGCTGCACTTCCCCGCCGAAACAGCCCCGCAGCTTCGCAGGCTGCTGTCCCGCTGAGGAAGAAAAAAACGCAGCACAGAAAAATTTGTTGCAATCCGTCCGTGAGCCATGTATAATATAAAGGGTTTTATGAGAATTGAAGCAACAAAAAGGTGTGAAAAAAATTGTTAGATATTTTTGCAAAATGCGATAAAGATAAGACCGCACAGGAGGCAATCGCCCAGGGAATTTACCCCTACTTCCACGCACTGGAATCTCGCCAGGATGTGGAGGTCATTATGGAGGGCAAGCGCCGGATTATGCTGGGCTCCAACAATTATCTGGGGCTGACAACGCATCCCGATATCATTGAGGCCAGTAGGAAGGCCCTTGAAAAATACGGCACAGGCTGCTCCGGCTCCCGCTTTCTCAACGGCACGCTGGAGCTGCATCTGGAGTTGGAGGAGGAGCTGGCAAAATTCCTGCGCAAGGAAATGGTGATTACCTTCTCCACGGGCTTTCAGTCCAATCTGGGCATTATTTCTACACTTGTCGGCCCCCACGACTATGTGATCTGCGACCGGGAGAATCATGCTTCTATCTATGACGGCTGCAAGCTGAGCTACGGCAAAATGCTTCGCTTCCGCCATGCTGATATGGAGGATCTGGAGCGGCAGCTCCAGAAGGTTCCCGAAAACCGGGGCTGCCTCATCATAACCGACGGCGTGTTCTCCATGGGGGGCGACATCGCCAATCTCCCGGAGATTGTACGGCTGGCCAGGCAATACGGCGCCGGCGTTATGGTGGACGACGCCCACGGTCTGGGTGTCATCGGCGAGGGCGGGCGCGGCACTGCCAGCTATTACGGCCTGGAGGACGAGGTGGACATCTATATGGGCACCTTCTCCAAGTCCCTTGCCTCTCTGGGGGGCTACTGCGCCACCTCGAAGCGCATCGGCTTCTACCTCAAGCACGCCTCCCGTCCCTTTATTTTCTCTGCCTCCATGCCCCCCGCCTGTTGCGCCACAGCCCTGGCCGCCCTGCGGCATCTGGAGGCTCACCCGGAAATTGTGGATCGGCTCCAGTCTATTTCCGCCTATGCCCGGGAATGCTTCCACAAGAAGGGTGTCCGCATCATTGAGGCGGAGACTCCCATTGTGCCGATTTATACCTATGAATTCTACAACACCCTGCTCAAGGCAAAACAAGCCTATGAGGCCGGCGTTTATGTAAACCCCGTCCTGCCTCCTGCCTGCGCCGAGGGCGAATGCCTGCTGCGGACCAGCTATATGGCAACCCACACTGAGGCGCTGATCGACGAAGCCACTGACATTCTTGCAAAGGTGTTGAATGCAAATGCGTAGTACCGTCGCCATCGTAACCGGAGGAAGCTCCGGCATCGGACTTGCCGCCGCCCGGGCCCTGCGGGAACGGGGGTTGACTGTCTACGTACTATCCCGCCGTCCTTTTAGCGAAAAGGGGCTGCATCACCTCTGTGCGGACGTCGCTAACGAGCGTCAGTGCATCGAGGCAGTCCAAACCCTTCTGCGCAAGGAAGCCCAACTTGATCTGCTGGTGAATTGCGCGGGCTTCGGCATTTCCGGCGCTGTGGAATTTACTGAAACCGCGGCGGCCAAAAAGCAAATGGATGTCAATTTTTTCGGAACGGTCAACATGACCCGGGCCGTGTTGCCCCATATGCGGGAGCAGGGCAGCGGAAAAATTGTGAACATCAGCTCTGTGGCAGCCCCCGCCGCACTCCCCTTTCAGTCCTATTACTCCGCCTCGAAGGCAGCCATCAACGCATGGACCGCCGCTCTGGCCAATGAAGTGCGCCCCTATGGCATTACGGTAACTGCCGTCCAGCCCGGCGATATTCAGACCGGCTTCACCGCAGCCCGGGAAAAAACCATCATCGGAGACGAGGCTTATGGCGGGCGGATTGCAAAATCCGTCGAAAAAATGGAACACGACGAGCAGGGCGGCATGGATCCCGCTGCCGCCGGAGCTTATATCGCCAAAATTGCCCTGAAACAGCACCCCAAGCCCGTCTATACCATCGGCTTGCGCTACAAGGCCGTCTGTTTGCTGCTGAAGCTTCTTCCCTGCAGTCTGTCCAATCGGCTCCTTGGGAAGGTCTATGGGTAAATATCATGCTGCGTACAGGTGACAGTTGTCACCTGTACCTCTTTATGAGGGACAAGTATGCCAAACATCTTTGAATATCTCCACTGGCGCGGCGACGTACCGCTTGCGGTTGCGCCCTTTAACCATGTGGACAATCTGATTCTCTCCGAGCTGGTCTATACGGATTTTGACCGGGTCGTTCCCAATGACGGAACGGCAGTTCCCCTGTCCGAAGCAAGGAAACGTTTTTTTGCCCTGCACAACCGCCTCGAAGTCCAGGCCCGGACCGCTCACTCCTATACCGCGCCGGCCCCGTTTCTGATGGATTCCATGCAGGAGGGCGCAAGATTTCGGGATCTGCGCCTTTGCTGCTATGAGGCTGTCACAGATCTGGATGCGGCAGCCCAGTTTGCAGCTGTGACCTTTTTGCTGCCGGACAATACCGCCTATGTCGCTTTTCGCGGCACCGACGGAACAGTTGTGGGCTGGAAGGAGGATATGATTCTCTCCTATCGCAGCAACACTGTGGGGCAGCTGTGCGCTCAGGACTATCTTTCCCGCATTGGGGTCTTGACCCGTCTGCCCCTGCGGGTCGGAGGCCATTCCAAAGGTGGAAATCTGGCCATTTACGCCGCTGCCCACTGTGCCCCGGAGCTGCAAGAGCGGCTGTTGTGCGTTTGGTCCAACGACGGGCCGGGCTTCCGGGACGATGTGCGGATTTTGGAGGGCTATCAGCGCATTCAGGAAAAATGTGTCAGCATCGTCCCGGCCACCTCTGTCATCGGTATGCTGCTGGAGTGCGACTGTGAACGCCGGGTGGTCAAAAGCGCCGCCTCGGGGCTGGCCGAGCACGACGGCTTTAGCTGGGAATGCGGGCCGCTGGACTTTATCCCGGCCTCCCCAAGCCGCAGAGGCGCCTATTATGGAAAAACTCTGGATAATTGGGTCGCCAGGCAGGACGATGCAACGCTTCGCTCTCTGGTGGATTCTCTGTTCTCTCTGTTTGAGGCCACGGGAGAGCAGACCTTCCACTCTATGACCACCAAAAAGCGGCGCACTGCAGAGCTGATGGTATCCGCCCTGCGGGCCCTGCCCCGGGAGAAGCAGCGAGAGCTTCTCGCCGCCACCGGCCGCCTGGTGCAGTCCACCGGAGCCTCAGCCCGCATGATGCTGGAAAAGGATCCGTCCGCGGAGGAATAACTTCCCTCTGGGCCGCATATCCTGCCCAGAGGTGGTATGATGCGAAGACGATTCCGTTGGTTCCGGCGGCCGCTGCGCCGCCATCCCCGGCTGCTGGTATTGCTGGTGCTGCTGGGGATGCTGCTGTACTTCCGCTTCAACTGGCTGCCTATGGTGCGGAAACTGGTTTCCACGCAAATCGACACAGAAGTTTCCGACCTCATCAACGAGGCAGTGGACGCTTACCTCGCCCAGGGCCAGCTCCACTATGACGATCTGATTCATCTGGAACGGACCGCCGACGGCAGAGTCTCTGCCGCCCGGGTGGATTTAGCTCAGGTCAATCAAATGAAATCCGTCATTTTACGGGAACTGGGCGAACGGCTTCCGGATCGGGTCAGACAGAGTGTCCTGATCCCGATGGGCAATGTTCTGCTGCCGGCCCTCCTCTCAGGCCGGGGCAGCAGTCTGCCGGTGCGGATCGTATCCCTGCAATCCACCAATGCAGAGCTTGAGAGCAGCTCGGTCCAGACCGGCATCAATCAGACCCTGCACCGTCTGGAGCTCCGGGTGGATGCGGATCTGCTGCTGTTGACCCCCGCCGGACTGCTGTCCCGGCAGGTCACAAGCACCGTTCCCATTGCTCAGACCATTTTGGTGGGGGACGTACCCAAAATACTACTGAACACAGGAGAGTAACAGGATGGAACCAAAGGAAGAAGTCCGTCAGCTCACGGAACGCCTGAACGAGGCCAACTATCGCTACTACGTTCTGGACGATCCCACCCTGCCGGACTATGAATATGACCGGCTGCTCCGCCGCCTGGAGGAGCTGGAGGCGGCCCACCCGGAGCTGCTGATGCCGGATTCCCCCACCCAGCGGGTGGGGGGCAAGGCCCTGAGCCAGTTTGAAAAGGTAGAACACCCCGTTCCGCTGGAGAGCCTGCAGGATGTGTTCTCTCTGGAGGAATTGGCGGAATTCAACGACCGGGTTCGCCAGAGCATCCCCGGGCCGGAGTACACCGTGGAGCCGAAGGTGGACGGTCTTTCTGTAGCTCTGGAATATGTAGACGGCGTTTTTGTCCGGGGGGCAACCCGGGGCGACGGCCGCATCGGCGAGGACGTGACGGAAAATCTCCGGACGATTCGCTCCATTCCCATGCGGCTGGAGCAGGCGCCCCGGCGGCTGATCGTGCGGGGCGAGGTCTTTATGCCCAAGTCCGTCTTCGAAGCCCTCAACGAGGCACGAGAGGCAGAAGGGGCTCCCCTCTTTGCCAACCCCCGCAATGCAGCGGCAGGCTCCCTGCGGCAGCTTGATCCGAAAATTGCCGCCCAGCGTCAGTTGGACATTCTGATTTTCAACCTTCAGCTCTGTGAGGGGCGGGATTTTTCCACCCACGCCGAGACACTGGACTACCTCCGCAGCCTGCGCTTCAAGGTCATCCCCTATACTCTGTGCAGAACACAGGCGGAGATCGACGGACAGATTGCCGCCGTGGATCAAAGCCGTTACAGTCTGCCCTACGACATCGACGGGGCCGTGGTGAAGCTCAACGACCTGGGGGGCCGGGGGCTGCTGGGCTCCACTGCCAAGTTTCCCCGCTGGGCCGCCGCCTACAAGTACCCTCCGGAAATCAAGGAGACGGTTTTGCGGCAGATCGTCGTGCAGGTGGGCCGCACCGGTGTGCTGACCCCCAAGGCGGTAGTCGATCCTGTCCGGCTGGCGGGAACCACCGTCACCAACGCAACGCTGCACAATCAGGACTTTATCAATGACAAGGATATTCGGATTGGCGACACGGTTCGCATCCGCAAGGCAGGGGAAATCATTCCGGAAATTTTCGGCATTGTACCGGAGAAGCGTCCGGCTGAGGCTGTCCCCTATCAGCTCCCCGCCCTCTGCCCCGTCTGCGGCGCACCGGTGGAGCGGGATGAGGACGGAGCGGCACTGCGCTGCACCGGGGCGGAATGCCCCGCTCAGCTCAGCCGCAATCTGGCCCACTTTGTCTCCCGGGACGCCATGGACATTGAGGGGCTGGGCAGCGCCCTTGTGGATCAGCTCATTGCCGCAGGCCAACTCCGCTCCCCGGCGGATCTCTATGAGCTGAATCTGGAACAACTGGCAGGTCTTTGGAAAAAGGGTGACAAGGCACCGAAAAAATTGCTGGCCTCCATCGAAGCCAGTAAGGAAAACGACCTCTCCCGCCTGATTTTCGCCTTGGGCATTCGGCAGGTGGGGGCGAAAGCCGGGAAACTGCTGGCCCAGAGTTTCGGCTCTCTGGACGCGCTGATGGAGGCGAGTGAGGAACAACTCACCGCCGTCCCGGACATTGGAGCAATTACCGCCCGGAGCATTGTCTCTTGGTTCCGCGCTCCCCAGTCCCGCCACATGATCGAACGGCTGCGGCAGGCAAACGTCAACTTCCTCAATAAGACGGAAATCAGCGATCGCCGTTTTGTCGGAAAGACCTTTGTGCTGACCGGCGCACTG
>JAGAEW010000176.1 GCA_017612935.1 Oscillospiraceae bacterium | reverse complement strand
GGTTCCGTGTAAACACGGAACCGTCCACGCTGCGGTTTTCGGAAATCAGACCTGCTCCTTGACCTTGGCGGACTTGCCCAGACGGTCACGCAGATAATACAGCTTTGCTCTGCGAACTCTGCCGCGGCGAACAGTCTCGACCTTGACAATGTTGGGAGCATGAATGGGGAAGACCTTCTCGCAGCCCACGCCGTAGCTCAGACGACGAACGGTGAAGCTCTCCTCAATGCCGCCGTGCTTCTTGGCAATCACGGTGCCCTCGAAAACCTGGACTCTCTCACGGGAGCCTTCCTTGATTTTGACGTGTACACGAACGGTATCGCCCACCCGAACCTGGGGGCATTCTTCCTTCATGTACTGACTTGTCAGAGCCTTCATAAGATCCATAATCTTGTCCTCCTGTTTATTTTGGGTGTTCATGCCACAGGAAATGCCGCTGCGCCTTCGCGCCGGCTGTGTCAGAGGACCACTCCATATTTCAGACCGATTTATTATAGCACAGATTTTGAAAAATGCAAGGGTTTCTTTTATTTTTGTGATTTTCTTTTGGGGAAAACAGCGTCAAATGCAAAAATCAACATTGCAACTTCTCCGTCGGTGTGATATAATACATGGAGCTTCAGGACACTTCTGAACCGGCGCCGGAAATGCGGCTTCATGCTCTGACGGCTTTCTTGCATGTTCGGCTTTTTACGGCAGGGCTGCACCCTTCCTTTCTAAAATTTTCTAATTACTCCTGCAAGAGGAGCCGATTTGCCAAATCGGTCTGTTTTTTTCAATCTCCACCATAGATTCAAAGTCTCTCTCCCAAGATCCTTCGGCAAGAATCCGTGTGCAGAGGGCGAGCGCCGTGAACGGCAACCCAAGATATGAGGTGAACACCATGACAAAAGAATCCCTGAAAAAGACAGCGTCGAGCTTTCTCGTGATTAGCCAAAACAGTTTTGTCCGCCCTCGGAGGCTTCGCAGTCTTTATCTCGCCGCTTTCTTTACTCCGTTTTGCTGGCTGTTCCTCGTCTGGGCTTTTCTTGGCGTGCATCCCTTCGGCGGACGAATGCTGCTCTCCCACGACCAATGGCACCAATACTATCCCTTCTTTCTGGACCTGCGGGCCAGACTTCAAAACGGGCAGTCCCTTTTCCACTCCTGGACCACCGGAATGGGAACCAGTTATCTTCCTCTGTTCGCCTATTATCTGGCAAGCCCGCTGAATCTGCCGGCCGTTTTTTTGCCGGATCCGTGGATAATGCCTTATTATAACCTGACTGTTCTCATCCGTCTCAGTCTGGCCGGTCTGTTCTGTGCCGTCTTCCTGCACAAGGTCTTCGGCCGTCGGGAATTTGCCCTTGTTTGCTTCTCTAATTCCTACGCCTTTTGCGCCTTTCTGATGGGATACTACTGGAACGCCATCTGGCTGGATACCGTTATGCTGCTGCCGCTGGTGGCCCTCGGCACCTTCAGTCTGCTGCGGGAACGGCGCTGCATCCTCTATATGTCCGCCCTGTTTCTGTCGGTCTATTGCAGCTATTATATCGGTCTGTTTATCTGTATTTTCGTCGTGCTGCTTTTTATCGGATGGAACTTCGTCAACTGGGATGATCTTGCCGGCTTCTGGACCAGATTCTGGCGGATTTTGCTCTGTTCCCTTGTGGCGGTAGGCATGACTGCCGTTCTGACTGTTCCGACTTACCTGGGCCTGCAATCCACCTCCGCCGCATCCGGAGAGTTTCCCGAGGACTACGCGCTGAACATCGTTGCAATTCCGGAGCTCTCAAAGTCGGAGGGCATCGAGCTTATGAGCCGGGGCAGTCTGGCCGATTTGTTCTCCTTTTTCGGCAAGGAAATTCCAAGCTTCGGAGAGGATGCCGTGTCAACCCCCAACTGGATCGGTGCAGGCGACGCGCTGCTGGATCTGCGCTACGGCTATATCGGTTCCTTCCTGGCTTCTCTGCGCATTCCCCTGCTGGGCTTTCGGGATATACTTTCCAACACAGGAACCTGCACAGCGCCCACTGCCATGGAGGGCCTTCCGAACATCTTCTGCGGCTTTCTGACGCTGATCCTCGCCGTGGCTTATCTGCTGAACCGGCGGATCAACCGGCGGGAGCGGATCTTCACAGCTTTGCTGCTGCTCTTTTTTGCCAGCAGCTTCCTCTTCCGCCCGCTGGACTACCTTTGGCACGGAATGCACTTCCCCAATATGCTCCCCCACCGCTTCAGCTTCCTGTGGTCCTTTACGGTCATCTTTATGGCCTTTCGCTCCTATGTCGAATTGGAGCATCTGTCCCATCGGCGGGCAATTTCACTGATGCTTCCTCTGAGCATTTTGGCCCTGTGTGTAATCAGCAGCGGGACAACGCTCTGTGTGATTTCTACGATTATGATTGCCCTGCTCGGCTTTGCCTTGATTTTGTTTTACAGCATCCGCCGCATTCGCAAGGAAACCCTGGCGCTGGTGTTCTGTATTTTCATGTCTTTGGAATCCCTTGCCTGTTCGCTGCTCGGCGCAAGAGAGGTTGATTTCTCCACGTATGCCTGCTATCCCCTCAAACGGGAAGACAGCAGCGCCATCATTGCGCAGATGCAGGACCGGGAGACCGACACAGTGGATCTCTGGCGCGCAGAGTTCGATCAGCCGCAAACCCTCAACGACAGCACACTAAACCGCTTCAACGGAATCTCCGTCTTCTCCTCCGCAGCAAACAGCCATGTCTCCACCTTTATGCAGAGCATCGGGCTGGCAGGCTCCGCGCCGTCCAACCGCTATGTCTATCGCGAATCCGACCCCTTTACCAATCTGCTTCTGGGGCTGAAATATCTGATTAACCGCAACGGAAGATACCGCAACCCAAAATACTTCCGGCAGCTCGACCAAAAGGGCGATGTGCTTTTGCTGCAAAACAGGAGCTACCTCTCCCTCGGCTTTCTTGTGAGTGATAAGGCGCTGTCCTATGATGCTTCGCAGATCTCCGGTCTGCCCTACGAACGTCTGAACCGTCTGTTCCGGGAGATGACCGACTCAGAGAGCGAGCTCTTTGTGCCGCTGGCCTTTTCCGATGTCACTGCCGTCGGTACTGCGGAGCTGGACAACAAAAACAGCAGCTCCTTCAAGGTGCTTGGAGACTGCGACAGCGACAACTATGTGGAAGCCAGCTTTGTAATGCCGGAGGACGGACTGCTTTGCATTTTTTCCAAGAGCTCCAATCTCGAGGACCTGAAGTATTTCCTCAACGGCGAAGAGCAGTATTCCTGGTCGGATCACTACGGCTTTAACCAGTGCATGGGAGACTTTGCAAAGGGAGATCGGCTCAGTCTGCGCTACTATGCAAAGAGCGGCAAGAGCGGCACTGTTACCCTGGGGGGAGCCCTGTTCCAGACGGAGGTATTTGACGCGGCCTATGACAAGCTGGCCGAATCCTCCATGATACCCACAATGGTTTCCGACACAAAGCTTGAAGGGGCCATCCGGGTACGGGAGCCTGGCCTGCTCTATCTCTCAATTCCCAACGACAACGGCTGGACCATGTATGTGGACAACAATCCGAAGCCCACCCGCATTACTCCCGTGGGCAACGCGATGATTGCCGTGCATCTGGAGCCCGGTACCCACACAATCAATCTGCAATACGAAGCGCCGGGCTTTGCCCTGGGATTCCGGATCAGCATGATCTGTCTGGTCATCTTCTGGCTTATGGTCATTGCTTCCCTGCTGCTCCGCTTGTTCCACCCCCCCATTGTAAAGCTCCCCGTCAAGCTGGCAGACCCCCGGACAGACGCCGACCGTCCGGCCCACAACACGCCGCCCTCCGCAGAGCCGATCCCCGTCCGGGAAACCAACAACTACACAAGCGATCAAAAACCCTCTTTCAGTTCCCGGGACACCCATTCCTTTGATCCGGACGCGAACTGCGATCTGGAAGCGCTGTTTGCCCTCCGCCCCGAAGCGGAGGCTCCGGCCGAAGCCGAAGTCTCAGACCAGACGCAGGGGCTCGAGGCGCTGGCGGATTTGGCCGCCCTGATGGAGGACGAGTTACAGTCGGATACGCCCACGGACGACGAGCCCTGAGCAGCTGCCGTCCGTTTTCGGGCCGACTTCCCGCCAATTTGTAGCTTGAAAGTTTCTTCCCCTTGCCATGAAAAATAATTCTTGACATTCCACCCCTTATCAGGCTATAATATATTCCGAATGAGCCTTTGGGCGATTAATTCACTCGCTGCGGCTGTTTCACAGCTGTTGAGCATATTCTACCATTAGGAGGTGTACACCATGCTGCGTACCTATCAGCCCAGAAAACGTCACAGATCCAAAGTCCACGGCTTCAGAAAGAGAATGGCTACCGCAAACGGTCGGAAGGTTCTTGCCCGCCGCCGCGCCAAGGGTAGAGCCGTGCTCTCTGCGTAAGCAGATTGGAAAACGGTCAGGCAGTCCGTTGAATTGCCTTTGAAGCGTTCGGGGTGAACGGATGAACCATCTGTTCGCCCCGAAGCCATATTCTCAGGCAGCCACAACCAGACAACAGGAGATGTGTTCTGTGGAATTTACAACGCCGTTGAAGCAGAACCATGTGTTCCGCAAGCTTTATGCCAAGGGTGAAAGCGCCGTTGGCAGTTTTGTCGTTGTCTATGCCAGACGCAACGGAACCGGCAGAAACCGTCTTGGTATCACAACCAGCGTCAGACTGGGGCACGCCGTGGAGCGCAACCGCGCCCGCCGGCGCATTCGGGAAACTTACCGGCTGCATGAAGCACAGCTCAAATCCGGCTACGATATTGTAATCGTTGCCCGGACTGCCTCCATCGACGGCAATTTTTCCGCCATGGAAAAGAGCTTTCTTCGTCAATGCCGTAAGCTCCGGCTGCTGAAGGAGGAATCGGAATGAAACAGTTTATGCTTCGCCTGATTCGCTTTTATCAGCGCCGTATTTCCCCCGCTTATCCCAGACGCTGCCGCTTCGAGCCGACCTGCAGCGAATATGCCGCGCAGGCCATCGGCAAATACGGAGCATTGAAGGGCGGGGCCCTTGCTGCCAGAAGACTTTGCCGCTGCCATCCGTATTCCAAACGCGACTTTTTTGATCCTGTGCCTTGAAGGGCAACTCATGCAAGCGAGACTTCCCGCGGCCGGATCCCCCCGGTCAAAATCCATTTAATTATTGGAGAATACGAATGAAAAAACGAAACTTCCTCCGCTGCCTCAGTCTCAGTCTGATGCTGATTCTCTTGACGATGCTGCTGAGCGGCTGTATGGGCTCCGCCAAAGCTCAGCCCACCAACCCGGACGGCACGTTGATCCTCGACGGTCTTTCCACCGAGGTCAAAATGGGGCTCTCAGACTATGTGAAGCTTCCCTTTTCCTATCTGTTGAGCGGGCTGTATGATTTGACCGGAAGCTACGGTCCGGCCCTGACGCTCTTCGCCCTTCTCGTCATGCTCCTGCTCTTCTTCCCCACGGCCAAGGGCAAAAAGGCCAGCATGAAGCTGTCCCGCCTGACCCCTCAGACCAAGGCTCTGGAGGAAAAATACGGCGACGACAAGCAGGGCTATCAAATGGCGGTCAGTCAGCTCTACCGCGAAGAAGGCGCCGGCGGCTGCGGCGGCTGCCTGTGGAATCTGCTGCCCATGCTGCTGCTGTTCCCCCTGTACTACATTGTCCGGGAGCCCATCACCTGGCTGATGTTCCACGGCAATGTCTCTCCGAGAACGCTCGGCGAAATTCAGAACGTCTTTATTACCGCCAAGAGCAACGCAGCCGCCGGCAGCGCCCTGGCAAATCTGGATGCCACCGGCTTCTTCTGGCAGGTGCAGGCTCTGCCCTTCATTGACTCTGTCAAGTCAGAGCTGACAGCCATCTCTCCTGCGATCCAGTCGATGAACACCCGCTTTTTGGGCATTGAGCTTTCCGCCGTTCCCAACTTCCTGTTTTGGTATCACTTTGAAGCTCATGGCGTCTGGAACTCTGTCGGACAGTTCTTGCTGCCCATTGTCTCCGCCGGGACCAGCCTGATTACGGCCCTGGTAAGTCAGAAGACAAACAACTCTCTCATTGTCAATGACAAGGGGGAACAGGACTCTGCGTTGGCAAAAAGCGCCGCCCAGAACAGCAAGATGATGCTGCTGATGTCTCCCCTGATCTCCCTCTACTTCGGCTTTGTCGTCCCGGCTGCCCTGTCCCTGTACTGGACCGTTCAGAACCTCATTCGCCCCGTGCAGGACTATTTCCTCACCAAGCATTACAGAAAAATCTATGATGCAGAAGACGCCCTTAAGCAGGAGAAGGCTGCCAGGGAGGCTGCGCAGGAAGCGGAGCGGGAGCGTATTCGCGCCCAGCGCCGTGCCGAAAATCCCGACGGCATAATCGGCAGCGCCAGCAAGAAGAAGCTTCAGCAGCGTGAAAAGAACGAGCAGGCCGCCAAAGAGGCTGCTTATCAGGCTATGCAGCTTTCCCAGGAGGAGCGGGAGCGTGCCTTAGAGGCAAAGCTCGCCGAGGATCGTCCCTTCCGCCGGGGCAGAAATTATAATCCCGATCGCTATAAGAATAATAAGGAGTAAGTATGGAGAAATATATTATTACCACCGGCAAGAGCATTGACCTGGCAATTAACGCCGCGCTTGCCGAGCTGCATCTTGAACGTGACGCTGTTTCTGTGGAGGTGCTGGAGAATGCCAAGTCCGGTTTTCTGGGCATTGGCTCCAGCCCGGCCAAGGTCAAGGTAAGCTACGAGGTCCCCGATCCCAAGCCTGCCGAGCCCGCTCCGGCCCTCTCCGCTGCCTCTCGTAAGCCCAAAAAACAGGCCCCCAAGCTGGAAAAGCCGCTGGAAATGCCTCCTCTGCCAAAAATGCCGGAACCTCCTGCCGCTGTGAGCCCCAAACGGGAGACCCCCAAAGCAGATCGAGCAGAGCCCTCGCAGAAGGCTCCCCAAAAGCAGGCACCCCGAAAAGAACCCTCCAAGGCTCCGGCAGAGCCCAAAGTCTACGCGCCTGTAGTGCCCGGCTCCCTGGAAGAGCAGGTGGAGAATTTCCTCAAGGGTCTGCTGGAACGGATGGAATCCACCGCCGTTCCCCACGCCTTCCGCAAGGATGAAGAAACCATCGGCGTCGAGCTGACCGGCGAGGATCTCGGCGCCATGATCGGACGCCGGGGCGAAACCCTGGACGCCATTCAGCACCTGGCAAACTACGCCCTGAACCACGACGCCAGCAAGCGTACCCGCGTCACCGTGGATGCGGAGAATTACCGGGGAAAGCGGGAGGAATCTCTGCGCCACCTTGCCCGCAAGATGGCAGCGAAGGTCACCAAATACCGTAAGAATATGACGTTGGAGCCCATGAATGCCTATGAGCGCCATGTCATTCACGCAACGCTGCAGGAAATGCCGAACGTCACGACCTATTCCGTTGGCACCGAGCCCAACCGCAGAGTCGTTGTGGCCTACGAAAAGAAACCCCAGGAATAACGATGTTCCGCAGCTCTGAAGGCGAAAAACGACGTTCCGAATGGGAGGTACTATGAACAAGATTGAAGCGATTGAACTGTTGAATCAGGCCTGTATGCGCCTATTTGGCTGCACCATGACCGAAGCGACCGATAAGCAGGCGTACAAGACCCTTTGTACCGTAGTCCGAAACAGTATGTATGATCGCCGCCGCAACTTCAAGCAGGCCTATCACGCGCAAAAACGCAAGCAGGTCTTCTATATGTCCATGGAGTTTTTGGTGGGGACCAGCCTTCGAAACAATCTTTTCAACCTCGGCGTAGAGGAGGTTTTTACCGATGCTCTGAAGGAGCTGGACATTGACATTCAATCCCTCTATGCCCTGGACCCTGACGCCGGCCTCGGCAACGGAGGCCTGGGCCGCCTGGCCTCCTGCTATCTGGATTCTCTGACGGGCCTGGGCTATCCCGCTACCGGCTACTCCATCCGCTATGAATTCGGCATCTTCAAGCAGCAGATCGTCGACGGCTGGCAGATGGAGCTGCCCGACAACTGGCTTCAGATGGGAGATGTCTGGCTGGTTCCCAAGGAGGACGACGCTGTGGAGGTTCGCTTCGGCGGCGAAGTGCGGGAGTGGTATGACAACGGTAAGTTCAAGGTGGCCCAGTACGGTTATTCCAGCGTCATGGCAGTGCCCTACAATCTCTATATCTCCGGTTACCGCGCCGAGGCTGTAAACAAGCTGGTGCTTTGGTCCGCCAAGCTCCCCCAGAGCTTTGATATGGCCGCCTTCTCCAGAGGCGATTATGTCCGGGCGCTGGAGCAGAACACGATGGCGGAAACCATTTCCAAGGTCCTCTATCCTGCCGACGACCATATTCAGGGCAAACGGCTGCGGCTGCGGCAGCAATACCTGCTTTGCTCCGCCTCCCTGCAGACCATTCTGCGCAGCCACGTTAAGCGCTACGGCAGTCTGCGAACCCTGCCGGACCGGGTTGCCATTCACATCAACGATACCCATCCGGCCCTCTGCGTTCCGGAATTGATGCGCCTGCTGATGGATGAATACGATTTCGAATGGGACGAGGCCTGGGATATTGCCTGCCGCACCCTCAGCTACACCAATCACACTGTTATGAGCGAAGCGCTGGAGCGCTGGAGCATTGATCTTTACAAGGAGCAGCTCCCCCGCATCTACGCCATTACCGAGGAGATCAACCGCCGCCTGATGGAAAAGCTGCGGGCCTTCTACGGCAACGACGAGGGCAAGCTCAACTGGATGGCTGTCATCGCCAACAACGAGGTGCGGATGCACAATCTCTGCCTGGCTGCCTGCCATAAAATCAACGGCGTCAGCACCCTGCACACGGAAATTTTGAAGAGCACCATCTTCCACGACTACTATCAGTACACGCCGAAGCGTTTTCTGAATGTTACCAACGGCATCGCCTACCGCCGCTGGCTCTGTCAGGCCAACCCGAAGCTGACTGGGCTGCTGCAAGAGCTCATCGGGGATCGCTTCCTCAAGGATGCCAACGCGCTGGAGGATCTGCTCCGCTTTGCTGACGACAACACGGTTTTAGACCGTCTGGCGGCGATTAAGCGGGACAACAAGCTCCGTCTTGCCCAGTATATTGCCCGGGCCAACGGCATCAACGTGGACCCGGACTCCATGTTTGACGTTCAGGTAAAGCGTCTGCACGAATACAAGCGGCAGATGCTCAACGTCCTGCAAATTCTCTACCGCTACAACCAGATTAAAGCGAACCCCTCCGCCTCCTGGCAGCCCAAAACCTATATTTTCGGAGCCAAAGCCAGCGCAGGCTATATCCGGGCCAAGCAGATTATCAGTCTGATTGTGGCTGTCTCCAACTTTGTGAACAACGATCCGGATGTGCGCGGCAAGCTGAAGGTCGTCTTTATCGAGGATTACCGGGTCTCTCTGGCGGAAATCATTATCCCCGCCGCTGAGATTTCCGAGCAAATCTCCATTGCCGGCAAGGAGGCCTCCGGCACCGGCAACATGAAGTTTATGATTAACGGCGCCATTACCATCGGGACTCTGGACGGAGCCAATGTGGAAATTCACGACCAGGTCGGAGACGAAAATATGTTCCTCTTCGGCATGAAGGCAGACGAGGTTGAAGCGCTCTGGCGCAAGGGCTACGACCCCACGAGCTACCTGACCCCGGAGCTGCGCAAGGTGCTGGATATGCTGACCTCTGGCGTGTTGGGCCGGAAGTATGACGACATCGTCGCCAGTCTCACCACAACCCGCTTCGGCGTGGCCGACGCTTATATGACGCTGGCGGATTTCGAGGACTACGTCAGAGCCCAGCGGGATGCGGACGCCGCCTTCGGCACCCCGGAACGCTTTCACCGCATGAGCCTGGTGAACATCGCAAAATCTGGTATTTTCTCTGCTGATCGGTCGGTAACTGAATACGCCAAAAACATCTGGGAGCTTTGATACCGGGCATTGCGTTTGGTATCATCCCGGCTGTTCCGAAAAGGAATGAGAGAATGGGTGCAAAACTGCGGCTCATTCTTTCATTCCTATGACCATTTCTTTTTGAAAAGGAGCAGCATTTATGCGCATCCTGTATGACAGTCAAGACCCCGCCTGCAAGCAGCCCTTCGGTGTACTGACAGAAGGCCAAAGCTGCAGCCTCCGCATCCGAATTCCGAAGGATGTCGGCGCCGGCGCCGTCCAGCTCGTAGTTGAACGGGAGGACAGCAGCCCCGCCCGGGAGTTTCCCTTTGCCTGGGACGGCGATGATGCGGCCTATGACCTCTTCTGCTGCAAGTTCTCCCTCAGCGCGAAAGGGCTCTATTTCTACTGGTTCCGCATTACTGCCGCCGGCAGTTCCTTTCGCCTCTTCCGGGAGGGCAGCGATACCAATATCGAGGCAGGCGACCGCTGGCAGCTCAGTGTAATTCCTGCGGATTTCACCGTGCCCCGGGCTTTTTGGGGGCAGGTTTTCTACCAGATTTTCCCGGATCGCTTTGCCCGGGAGGGAACGCCCGACTTGAGGGACAAACTGCAGCCCTTCCGGCTGCGGGAGGACTGGGGCGGCATCCCGGACTACCGCCCGGATCCGGCCACCGGCGAGGTGCTCTGCAACGACTTTTTCGGGGGGAATTTTCGGGGTATTTGCTCCCGCCTTCCCTATCTCCGCAGCCTCGGCGTGGGGATACTCTATCTGAATCCCATCTGCAAGGCCTTCTCCAACCACCGCTACGATACGGCAGACTATCTGTGCCCGGACCCCATGCTGGGAGACGAGGAGGACTTCCGCGCCCTCTGCGACGAGGCCCACCGTCTGGGAATGAAGGTGCTGCTGGACGGCGTTTTCTCCCATACCGGGTCGAATTCCGTTTATTTTGACCGAAACGGCTGCTTCGGAACCGGCGCCTGTTCCGCCGGTCCGGAATCTGCCTATTACAGTTGGTACAGCTTCCGCCATTTTCCGGATCAGTATGACTGCTGGTGGGGCTTTCCGACGCTGCCCAACGTCAGAGAATTGGATGAGAGCTACCTGAACTACATCATTTACAACGAAGACAGCGTGATTGCCCACTGGCTGAGGCTCGGCGCAGACGGATTCCGGCTGGACGTGGCCGATGAGCTGCCGGACGAATTTATTCTCCGCTTCAAACGGCGGCTGCGGGAGCTCAAGCCTGACGCCCTGCTGCTGGGAGAGGTCTGGGAAGACGCTTCGAACAAGCGTGCCTACTCCCAGCGCCGCCGCTATTTTGTGGATGGGGAGCTGGACAGCGTAATGAACTACCCCTGGCGAAGTGCCATTTTGGAGTTCGCGCAGGGCAAACAGGACGGCGCAGCTCTGGGCCGATCCATTATGAGCTTGGCGGAGAACTATCCGCCCCAGGTGCTTCATGCCTTGATGAATCCCCTCGGAACCCACGACACCCCCCGCTTGCTCACCGCCCTGATGGTGGACTGCCCCGAGAACCGGGACGCCCAGGCCCAGCTTCGTCTGAGCCCGGCACAGCGGGAGGAGGCCTTTGCGCGGCTCCGGCTCGCCGTGTTTCTCCAGTACACCCTGCCGGGCTGCCCCAGTATTTACTACGGCGACGAGGCAGGTCTCGAGGGCTGCAAGGACCCCTTCAACCGGGCTTGCTACCCCTGGGGGCAGGAGGATCCCCGCTTTGTGGACTTTTATCGCAGCATGGGACAGCTCAAAACCACTGTTCCCGCCCTTCAGACCGGCTCTGTCCGGGTCACGGAGGCCGGGGAAGGCAGGATCGCCTTCCGGCGGCAGAGCGAAGCACAGAGCGTCCTATGCTATGTCAACCGCTCCGGCCCGCCGCTGCGGGCAGTCGCTCACACCATTCTTTTTGCTCAAAACGTCACGCAGGACGGAGATGGCTTCCTGATCCCGCCGGGCGGCTTTGGGTGCTTTGAGGAGTAACTCATGCGAAAAACCGGTATTGCGATGCTTTTCACCGGCGTCTTTCTGGCACTGCTGCTGTATCTGGCCCGGCAGTCGGCATGGTTTGCGGCAGAGCAGGCCAGGGGCTTCTCCGATTTTGCCGAGCTGGTGGAGTCCTCCTTCTGGGCCGCTTTGGTGACGGTCTTTCTGGGGCTGGTCTTCCTGCTGCTGAGTTATCGGGTAACGGCGCAGTTGTCGGATAACGATGTCCCCGCTCCCCTGGAGCGCTTTTGGATCTGCCCCGGCTGCGGCACGGAAAACCCGGCGGAAGCCCTGCGCTGCGCCGTCTGCGGAAACCCCCGCAACAATATGCCAAACGCCCTTTGGCGCTGCCCCGTCTGCGGAAAGGAAAATCCGGAGCAGCTTTCAATCTGTCAGCTCTGCCAAACAGCCCGGGAACAGCGGCCGGTCCGAAGCTGGATCTGCGACCTCTGCGGTCACAAAAACCCGGAGACAGAGGATCGCTGCACCGCCTGCCTGCATCGTCGCAACACCCAGAAGGCAGACTGGATCTGCCCGATCTGCGGGACGGCGAACGCAGCAGACGAGGATTGCTGCGCTCTGTGCGAAACCCCGCGGCAGCAACGGCTCTGGAGCTGCGAGCTTTGCGGCCAGAGCAATGCGGAGGACAGGACCCTGTGCAGTTGTTGCGGCAAAGCCAGAACCCCGGTCCAAAAGGCCTGGCTTTGCCCCGTCTGCGGCACGGAAAACCGCGTCGGCAGAACAGACTGTGCCGGCTGCGGACAGCCCCAGCCCTGAGGGATCCGCCGCCACAACGCATCGAGAAATCAATCAATCAATCAATGGAGCATGGAGGTCTTATGAAAAAGCTTTTTATAAACAGACTGTGGCACGTTGCCCTGATTCTCTCTCTTATTCTCAGCCTCTTCAGCGGGTGCAAAAATAATCAGACCGTATCCTCTGCTTCGAACCTGAGCTCCAGCGCCTCTGTCGAAGCTTCTGCGGACACTTCCGTCCCCGATGAAACCAAACCCCCCGTTGACCCCGCTTCCATCCATCCGATGCTCTTCCATGTCACCGGCGACAAGGGGCAGGAGGGGTATCTCTTCGGAACCATTCATGTGGGTGACAAACAGATGGACACTGCGCTGGAAAAACTGCTCCCATATGTTGATCGCTGCGACGCGCTGGCAGTGGAGTTCGACGTCGTCGCCTTTGAGAAGCGCCCCATCTCCGAACAGATGGAGGTACTGATGCCCTTTGTGCTCACAGACGGCAGCAAGATTTCCGACTATATGCCGGAGGAGCTCTATCAAAAAGCCAGTGATCTGCTTCGGGAGGCCAAATTGCCCGCCTCCTTTATGAAAATCTACAACCTCGCCATGTGGAGCCAGTTGGTGGAGCAGGCGGCTCTGATCACAAAAACCAATTATGATCTGAACAGCGGTATGGATCGCGCCCTGATTCAGCACTGCTACGACAAAAGCATTGAAGTCCGGGACGTCGAGAGCGCAGAGCTTCAATACTCCATACTGGCCGCTTTCCCGGACGAACTGAATTTGCTGATGATCGAGCAAACCCTCAAAAATCTCGACGACTATCAGGCCGGCATCGACAAGCTCTACAATGCCTGGATCAACGGAGATCTGAAGGAAATTGCCGCCGTGATCAACGAGGAGGATGCCGAAGAGATGGCTGCCTACACAGAAAAAGAGCGGGCGCTGCTTGAAGACTACAGCAATCAAATGCTGACCCAGCGGAACCTCGGAATGCGGGACCGCGCAGTGGAGTGGCTTAAGGCGGGAGACAAGGTTTTCTTTGCCGTGGGCGCAGCACATCTGGTGAATGAAGACGGCTTGATTGCCCTGCTGCAAGCCGAGGGCTACGCAGTGGAGCAGCTATCTTACTGACAGAAAGAGAGATTTTTGTATGAAGCGCATTGTCTCGATTGCTCTTGTGATTTTCGTCCTTGCTTCCCTGTTTGCAGGCTGCAATGGGAACAGCGTCGAGGGAAGCTACAAGCTCAAAACAGAGTTGCGCCAAACCGGAACCCGGAAGCCGGCTGAAGACAAGCTCTCTGTCACGCTGGACGGTGAAAGCATGGAGTTCACCCGCAAAAACGGACAGTTGAGCGGTTCTGCATCCGGTCTGACCGTAACCCTGGCAAAATAAAACCGTACTTCCCTGCCGTAGTATTTTCCGCAAAAGCACGCTGCGAGAGGCTGTGATACCGAACTTCCACAGAAGCCTTTCGGCTGTTCCGGCCGAAATTGTGCCGTACTTCGTTGTCATCCTGGCCTGGCTTCAGCCCGCCTGCGTCCTCCGCCTCGTTCGGGGCATTTTCTGCTCGAAACATGTTTCAATCTTTTCAATTATTCTATGGGGTCCTGGTATGAAAGACCCCGGAATCAGCAAATGGCTCCCACGCTCTGGAAAGAGCTTGGGAGCCATTTGTTGATTGCATACGATTCTCCGCATTTGATTGGTGCGGCAGCCCGCAAAGGGCGCTGCAATTTTTATGCCCTTGGAGCGGGCTCTGTCTCACGCTGTCTCCTACGTCCATTCCGGACAAAAACGATCCGGTTTTATACTGATACTGAACTCCCATAGAAACCTTGCATCTGTTTCGGCAGGAATTGTCTAATCTCTATTGGGTTTTCGGATTCGGAAGCCGCTTCTTGTATTTATACCCGGCGGCAGCAAGAGCCTGCTTCAGCGCTGCTTCGTCGGCGTCGCCCTGCAGCGTGACGGTCCCGGTAGTGTAGTCCGCTTCGACGGAACGAACCCCGGGCAGGGCTTCCAGCGCCTCCCGGACATGGCGTTCGCAGTTGTGACACATCATGCCCTTGACGGCAATCCGGAGCTGCTCCACCTCGTTTGAAGCAGCGCGGCCGGACTTCCGAGCCGCTGGGCCGCTGCTGTCGTCCCCGCTTCCCAGCTTCACAAAATTCAGCCGCAGGGCATTGGTGACAACGCAAAAGCTGGAAAGGCTCATAGCTGCCGCCCCGAACATGGGGCTCAGACTCCAGCCGAAGCTATGAATGAAGGCTCCCGCTGCCAATGGAATGCCAATGGTATTATAGAGAAAGGCCCAGAACAGATTTTGCCGCACATTCCGCAGGGTGGCACGGCTCAGACGAATGGCGGCGGGAACGTCGGTGAGCCGACTTTTCATCAGCACCACGTCGGCGGCATCTACCGCCACGTCTGTGCCTGCACCGATGGCAATGCCCACATCCGCCCGGGTCAGCGCAGGGGCATCGTTGATCCCGTCCCCCACCATGAGCACGGGACCGCGGGCTTGCAGTTCCCGGATTACCGCCTCCTTACCCTCCGGTAAAACTCCGGCTACTACCTCGTCCACCCCCACCTGGGTTGCAATGGCGTCTGCCGTCCGTTGGTTGTCGCCGGTTAACATAATCACTTTAATTCCCAGATTCTGCAGGGCCTTGATCGCCTCGGGGCTTTCCGGCTTTATGACATCTGCCACGGCAATGAGCCCAAGCAATTTCTTGTCCCGGGCGAAGAGCAGGGGAGTCTTCCCCTCGCCCGCCAGCGTGTCGGCCAGGGCCAGCAGGGATGCGCCGGATTCCACCGCACCCCCGGCAGGAGACTGCATCCCTTCCTTCCCCGGGAGCGTCAGCCCGAGCTGTTGCGCCACGTACTTTACCGAAGCTCCCAGCAGCCGCTGCTCCTTTTGCCTCGCCTCCAGCCCGTTGCCGGGCAGAGCGCGGAAGTCCGTCACCTCCCGGGGGGTGATTCCCAGCTCCTCACAGTGGGCGACAACCGCCCGCGCCAGGGGATGCTCACTCTTTTGCTCCAGCGAAAGAGCCGCCGTCAGAAGCTCGGCTTCGCTGACCCCTTCCGCCGGCACCAGATCCGTCACGGTGGGTGAACCCGTGGTAACGGTGCCGGTTTTATCCAGTGCTACAAGCTTTGTCTTGCCGGTCTGCTCCAGAGAAAGGGCTGTTTTGAACAAAATGCCGTTTCTTGCCCCCACGCCGCTGCCTACCATGATGGCAACCGGCGTCGCAAGCCCCAACGCACAGGGGCAGGAGATGACCAGAACCGAGATGCCCCGGGCCAGGGAATAGGCAAAGCTTCTGCCCGCCAGCAGCCAGAGGAAGCTAACGAGAACTGCGATGGAAATAACGGTCGGAACAAAGATCGCGGAAACTCGGTCCGCCGCCTTGGCAATGGGCGCCTTCGTGGCTGCAGCATCGGAAACCATTTTAATAATCTGACTGAGGGTAGTATCTGCCCCGACCCTGGTTGCCCGGGCCTTGAGAAAGCCCGATTGATTCACGGTGGCGGCGGAGATGAAATCTCCCACCGCCTTGTCGAGGGGAAGCGATTCGCCGGTGAGGGCGGCTTCATTGACAGCGGAGCTGCCCTCCAGCACCTCCCCGTCCACAGGGATTGCCTCCCCGGGGCGAACCAAAAACACGTCCCCGATCCGCAGCTGCGATGCAGGGATTCTCTGCTCTTCGCCGTCCCGGAGCACCACGGCAGTCTGAGGCGCCAGTCTCATCAGAGCCTTAAGCGCGTCGGTGGTCTTGCCCTTGGAGCGGGCCTCCAGCATCTTGCCGACGGTGATCAGGGTCAGGATCATGGCAGCGGATTCGAAGTAGAATTCCTCCATGTATCTCATAACCGCAGCAGCGTCGCCGTCCGCCTGGGCCCGGGTCATGGCGAAGAGGGCATAGACCGACCAGAGGAAGGATGCGGCCGAGCCGAGGGCCACCAGGGTATCCATATTGGGCGAGCGGTGCCGGAGCGCCTGAAAGCCTGAGATGAAAAAGCGCTGGTTGATCACCATAACAATGCCGGCCAGCAGAAGTTGAAGC
>JAGAEW010000175.1 GCA_017612935.1 Oscillospiraceae bacterium | reverse complement strand
CCTCCTGCCCCACAAGCATTTCAAATCGTATGAGTGGATGTTCCATTTTGGCACGCCTCCTTCCAGATTGTACTATTATAATCGAGCGGTGGATTGCTGTCAATTGGGAAAAACAGTTGATTCTTCCCAAAATCACTGGTATAATCAGTTGGCATCAAACAGACAGGAGGAAATTATGAGAAAGCTTCTTTCCTATCTCAAGCCCTACCGAAGAGACTGCCTGCTGGGACCATTGCTAAAGCTGGCAGAGGCAAGCTTGGAGCTCTTTGTGCCGATGATCGTTGCTGCGGTGATCGACCGGGGCATCGGCAGGGGGGATCGGGGTTATATCGTGAACATGAGCCTGCTCCTGGTGGGACTGGGCTTGCTGGGGCTTGGCTTTTCCGTGAGCGCACAGTTTTTTTCCGCCCGGGCGGCGGTGGGTTTCGTGACACGGCTGCGCCATGGGCTTTATGCCCATATCCAGCGCTTTCCGGACTCCACGCTGGATCGCATCGGCATTCCCACCCTGATTACCCGTATGAGTTCCGATATGAATCAGGTACAGACAGGCTTAAACCTGACGCTGCGTCTGCTGCTGCGTTCGCCCTTCGTGGTATTTGGCGCCATGATTATGGCATTCACAATCGACACCCGGGCGGCGCTCTGGTTTGTGGCAGCGATTCCGGCGCTGGCGTTGGTGGTGTTTGGGGTGATGCTTGCGACGATACCCATGTATCGGAAGGTTCAGGCCTGTCTGGATCAGGTTCTCGGCACCACAAGGGAAAACCTTAACGGCGTTCGGGTGCTTCGTGCCTTTCGAAGAGAGGAGCAGGAGTGCCGCATCTTTTCCGGGCAGAACGCAGCTCTGACGGCAATGCAGCAGCGGGTCGGCCGGGTTTCCGCCCTGATGAATCCTGTGACTTATGTGGTGGTCAACCTTGCCGTAGTCTGTCTGATTCACACCGGTGCACTCCGGGTTCAGGCGGGGCTTTTGACCCAGGGCGCCGTGATCGCTCTGTATAACTATATGTCTCAGATTTTAGTGGAGTTGATCAAGCTGGCGAACCTGATTATCAACATCACAAAGTCTCTCGCCTGCGGAAAACGGATTCAGAGCATTCTGGAGATTTCCGACGAGGAGCGGGCAGATGAAAGTCTGCCCGGCGGAGATCCCAACGTTCGGGTCGAATTTGACGGGGTTTCTCTGCGCTATCCGGGCTCTGCGGGCAACGCGTTGGCGGGAATCTCCCTGCGGGCCATGCCCGGCCAGCTCATTGGCGTGATCGGCGGCACCGGCAGTGGAAAAACCAGTTTGGTTCAGTTGATTCCCCGGTTTTACGAGGCCACCGGGGGCCGCGTCCTGGTAAACGGCCGGGACGTGCGAGCCATGGAGCCGAATGTTTTGCGGGCAAAGATCGGCGTTGTGCCTCAAAAGGCGGTGCTCTTTCAGGGCAGCATCCGGGATAATCTGCGCTGGGGCAACGAAAACGCCTCTGATAAAGCTTTGATGGAGGCAGTCCAAAGCGCACAGGCGGCGGAGGTGGTGACGGCAAAGGGCGGGCTGGACGGTCGGATCGAGCAGTTCGGACGGAACCTCTCCGGGGGCCAGCGGCAGCGGCTGACCATTGCCCGGGCTTTGGTGCGAAAGCCGGAGATTCTGATTTTGGACGACAGCGCCTCCGCCCTGGATTTTGCCACCGACGCAGCGCTTCGCAAAGCGCTGCGGGCGCTGCCATATCGACCGACGATCTTCCTGGTCTCCCAGCGAACTGCAGCCGTGCAGGACGCGGATCAAATTCTTGTGCTGGACGAAGGCAGGGCAGTGGGCTGTGGCAACCACGGGAGCCTGCTGCGGGACTGCCCCGTGTACCGGGAGATTTACGATTCCCAGTTCCGAAAGGAGGCGGCGGAATGAAACGAAGCAAAGCATCCCGCGTCGCCCCCGGCACGTTCAAGCGAGTGCTCAAGGCCCTCGCACCCTATGGGCTGTTGATTGTCCTTTCCCTGCTCAGCGCCGCCGCCACGGTAGCGTTGAGCCTCTATCTGCCGGTGCAGGTGGGCCGCGCGATTGACTGTATCCTCGGCCCCGGTCAGGTGAATTTTGAAGCTGTTTCCCGGATTCTGCTGCGCATTGGCGGCATTGCCGCTCTGACGGCGGGATTTCAGTGGCTGGGCAGTGTGCTCAACAACCGCATTTGCTATCAGGTGGTGCGGGATCTGCGGGTGCAAGCCTTTCGGAAGCTCCAGCGGCTGCCCCTGTCCTATCTCGACGGACAGAGCGTGGGCTCCATTGCCAGCCGGATCATTACCGACGTGGATCAGCTTGCAGACGGCCTGCTGCTGGGCTTTACCCAGCTCTTTACCGGGGTTATTACGATCCTCGGCACGCTGGGCTTTATGCTGGCGATCAAGCCCCTGATTGCCCTGCTGGTCATCCTTCTGACACCTCTGAGCTTCGTGGTGGCGAAGTTTATCGCCTCCCACACCCACAGCTTCTTTGTCGAGCAGAGCAAGACCCGGGCGGAGCAGACGGCCTTTGTGGACGAGCTGCTGGGCAATCAGAAGGTGGTCAAGGCCTTTGGCCGGGAAGCGCGCTGTGTAGCGGACTTTGACGCTATCAACGACAGACTGGAAGAAAGCTCTCTCAAGGCGATTTTCTATTCCTCCCTCACCAATCCCTGCACCCGCTTTGTCAACTCGCTGGTCTATGCCGCGGTGGTGTTGAGCGGCGCACTGCTCTGTGTCTCCACGGCAGGGAGCCCCGCCGCATTTACGGTGGGCAGCTTGTCAGCCCTGCTGGCCTATGCCAACCAGTATACGAAGCCCTTTAACGAGATCAGCGGCGTGGTGACGGAGTTTCAAAACGCGCTGGCCTGCGCTGCCCGTACCTTTCAACTGATGGACGAAACGCCCGAGCTTTCGGACGTTCCCGATGCTCTGAGACTGGAAGCGGTTCGGGGAGAAGTCAGCCTGGAACAGATCAGCTTTTCCTACAGCGAAGACCGCCCCCTGATTGAAGGCCTGAGCTTCCGGGCAAAGCCGGGGCAGCGGATTGCCATTGTGGGTCCTACCGGTTGCGGAAAGACCACCCTGATTAACCTGTTGATGCGCTTTTACGACGTGGATCGGGGGGCGCTTCGGGTGGACGGAACCGATATCCGGCAATTAACCCGCGGCAGTCTGCGGGCAAGCTACGGAATGGTTCTGCAGGAAACCTGGCTGCGCTCCGGCACCATTCGGGAGAATCTCACCCTGGGTCGTCCGGAGGCCACGCAGGAGGAAGTGATTGCCGCCTGCAAGGCGGCCCATGCCCACAGCTTCATCCAACTGTTACCCCAGGGTTACGACACGGTAATCAGCGAAGACGGCGGAAGCCTCTCTCAGGGGCAGAAGCAGTTGCTCTGCATTGCCAGAATCATGCTCTGCCTGCCCCCTATGCTGATTCTCGACGAGGCTACCTCCTCCATTGACACCCGTACGGAGATTCAGATTCAAAAGGCCTTCGCCACCATGATGCAGGGCAGAACCAGCTTCATCGTGGCCCACCGTCTTTCTACGATCCGGGAGGCGGATGTCATTCTGGTCATGCGGGAGGGAAAAGTGGTTGAAATCGGAACCCACGAGAGCCTGCTCCGGCAGGGCGGCTTCTATGCCAGACTTTATAACAGCCAATTTTCTAATTAAGTTCGAGCTTCAGAGTGCTTCCTGAAAGAAGGTAAAAATGATTATTTGGATCAGTGGTCCTTACGGAGTTGGCAAATCTACACTTGCAGAAGCTATGGCGGCTCAAATGACGAACGCGTGCATTTTTGACGCGGAGGAGCTTGGCAATGCTGTCCGGGGAAGCTACCCGGATTGCCCCTGTGGAGTTATTTTTGAGGACTATCCGCTTTGGGGTGAGTTTTGTTACAAACTTCTGAAGGACGTCCATAACAAATTTGCAAAAGACATCCTTGTTCCCATGACCCTGGTACGGAAGGAGTCATATGGTATCATCAGAAAACTGCGCCGTATTGGAATTCACACAAAGCTGGTGATTCTGGAGGCCTCATATGAGAACATTCATGATCGTATTTTAGCCAGAGGAGAGGACGAAGACTGTTGGTGCATAGAAAATATTGAGATGGCTCAGAAGGGGGCCTCTTCCTTGCCGGGTCTTCATGTTCCGACAGACGGAAGAACGGTTGACGAGCTGTGTGAGGATTTGCTCGCAAAAATAATAAAACCTGAAGTCAGTCGAAACTAATACACAGGACAGTCGAAAAAAAGACAATGTCTCGCCGCGTTGACGAGACATTGTCTTTTTCATAGAAATATAAAAGCCTGAAAGGAAAGTGATTATTCGTGACCGATTTCGACAGACCAGCCCTCGGGACCCTTGGCACGGCCCCACTGAATGTCAGTGAGGGTTTTGTAGGCGTACAGGGAGATCTCGCCGATCTTGCCGTCGTTGATCTTCATAACCTTGTCGCCCCACTCCAACTGACCAACGGGGGAGATGACAGCGGCGGTGCCGGTGCCGAAGACTTCCTGCAGCTTGCCCGCGTCATAGGCGTCGGCAATTTCCTGAATGGTGATCTTCCGCTCGGTGACCTTGTAACCCTTGTCCCGCAGGATCTGAATCATGGACTTCCGGGTGATGCCGGAGAGGATGGAGCCGTCCAGCTCGGGGGTCAGAACTTCGCCGTCCACGACGAAGAAGATGTTCATGGCGCCAACTTCGCCGATGTACTTCTTCTCCACGCCGTCCAGCCACAGAACCTGAGAGTAGCCCTTGTCGTGGGCGATCTGCTGCGCCTTCATGGAGGAGGCATAGTTGCCGCCGGTCTTGGCAAAGCCAGTGCCGCCGCGGACAGCACGGACATAGTTCTCTTCCACATAGATGGGAACAGGCTGCAGACCGTTCTCATAGTAAGCACCGGAGGGGCTCAGCAGGACGCAGTAAATGTAGTTGTCAGCTTCCTTCACGCCCAACTTGGGCTCGTTGCCGATGACGAAGGGACGGATGTAGAGGGAAGCTTCCTTGTCCTCGGGGATCCAATCCTTATCGAGCATGACCAGCTCCTTCAGCGTCTCAATGCAGTAGTCCACGTCCAGCTCGGGGATGCACAGACGCTCGTTGGACTGGTTCAGACGCTTGAAGTTCTCCTCGGGTCGGAACAGCAGGATGCGGCCATCCTCGGCGCGATAGGCCTTCATGCCCTCGAAAGTCTCCTGAGCATAATGGAGGACAGTGGCGGCGGGGCTCAGGGAGATGGGACCATAGGGGACAATGCGGGCGTTATGCCAGCCCTGTCCACGGGTGTAGTCCATGAGCAGCATATGGTCGGTGAAGACGGAGCCGAAGCCTAACTTCTGGCCCTTGACGGGCTTCTGCTTGGGATGCTCGGTTTTGGTAATGGTAAGACCTTTCACGATGATTTCTCCTTTTTGCTTTTTATGTGAAATGGGTATCAGTCCAGCGGGATCCGAAAGGCCCGCATGGTATTGATGATATGAAGATACATGGCCGTTTTTGCGCCCTCGGGGTTTCGCTCGCGCAGATATTCCATCAAAACCCGATGGTCGTGGAGGGTCATTTCCGAGACCTCCGGCGCCTCATTGGCGAGGATGACGCCCTGATGGATCGCTCGATTGAAAATGGGGAGCAGGGCGGTAAT
>JAGAEW010000174.1 GCA_017612935.1 Oscillospiraceae bacterium | reverse complement strand
CCGGCACGGTACTTCTCGGAAACAGCAGCCCAGGCGCAAACCAACTCAGAGATACGGGCAGCATCCTTTCCCTTCCGGGGATCAATACGGAAAAGGACTTCTTCGTCCCTGGTCTCGATGGTCAGGCCATAGCGATCCTCCAAAGCGAACAGGGTATGCATTAGGCCAAAGTAACTGTCAATGTCGGGAACATCGAGCGCAAGCGGGGATACATCAAGAGCACCTGCCAGGGCCTTGGTCAGCTCCTCCCTCGGGGTGCGTGTGCCGGCTTCATATTGAGCCAAGCGGATATCGGCGGTCTTCTCCGGGAAGCCGACCAGTATACCGAGATATTTCTGCGTCATACCCCGCAGATTGCGGATAAAGCGAATTCTGCTTGATTCAGGGCTTGCCTGAATTTCTTTTTTTCTTCTTGAACAAGCCCAAAACCGCGTCTTTGTTCTTATAGCCGAAGTACAAAACCGCTCCGCCGTAGATCAGTGCAAACACATAGCGCACAAACGCGTTCACCCCGTAAAGAGAATTCATGGCAGCCGCTACCAGCATCACCCCGGCAATGATCTTCAAAAGGAACTTGATATCAAAAACGTGATCCAATTTCATTCGCCTGACCATGTAATAGTGCATCACAAACAAGATCAGATAGCCGGCCAGGGTCGTATAGGAGGCGATCACATAGCTATGTTCCAGATCCAACGGGATCAGGAAATAGTTCAGGATAATGTTGGTCGCCGCGGCAATCATCGTCGCAAGCGCTACACCGACCGTCTTTTTCTTGTAAAATTCTACGTTCACATACATTCGGTATATCAGTTGTACGACGCAGCTCACAATCAGCGGCGGAATGCAGTTGACCGCTCCGGCATAGCGCTTGCCGCCCATAAGCCAAATAATCTCCGGGGCCAGGGTAAGAACGCCGATCACCACCGCCACGAAGACGCCCACATACACCTTTGAGGTCTTTCTGATGGCGCCGTAACGCTCATGGTGCAAACTTTCCAGCAGCCAAGGGGCAAAGGCTTTGTTCATGGAATCAAACAGAACCATACCGATATGATAGGTGCTGTAGGCAATGCTGTAGACTGCCGTATATTCCACGCCGCTGAGGCGGGTTATGATGATCTTGTCCGACGCGCTGAGCACATAGAGAGAGAGCTCGTGGGGGACAAGCGGCAGACAGATCACGCAGGCATACTTCCAGTAGGATGTCTTGATCTTTTTCCCCCGCGCAGCCAGGAGAATAAAAATTGCCGCGCCGATCAAAATATGGGGAATGTAGTAGCCATACAGTCGGCCGGCCAGCTTGTCCTGCATTAAAATGACCATCAGCAGGGAAAGCAGCGTTCCGGAAACCGTCATAATCCCGGTAATCAGCACGAAGGTTTTGTACTTATAGAACGCCCGATGCTTTGTCACAAGCATCGTGTAGGCCGGAGCTGTGAACAGATACAGGAACATCAGGTGAATATATTTGGTGTCAATTTGCAGCAGCTCTGAGAAGAATGCCGGAAACAGGCAGAAGATGCCGTAGACCAGCAGGGTCCACATGGTAGACAGAGACAGGGTTGACCAGATATAGCCGTCAATGTCGTCTTCAAATTCGAGCTTGGCGCGAATCACAGACTGAGAAAAGTCGAACGCTGTAAGGACAAGGATTATGCCCGCCCAGGATGAGAAATTACTGAAGCTGCCCAGCTCCGCTTTACTCATCAGCCGGGCAAAAATCGGGGTCGTAACAAACGCCATGCCCCGGAACATAAATGTACAGACCGTATACCACAGGGCTGCCTTGGCAACCACATTGGGGTCTCGCCCCGCTTTCTTCACTTCTTCACTCATTTGATACGCCTTTCATCATAAATTCGTCGGATCCGTCGGATTTGTCGGTTCCGAAAGACCGTCTTTCTTCTTGTGTTTCAGATCATAATAGCTGCAGACACCCAAGGCAAGACATGCCCAAAATTCAAATCTTGCCCAGTAAGTGAGGGAAATCAGCATACAGCAGGCTGCGCTGAAAAAGCAGAGAAAAATGCCGCACCAATCCTGTTTTTTCTTTGAAAACAGGATTGAAAACGCATTCCTGAACATGAAAATCAGCAAGGCGCCGCCGATCAAAACGCCATAATCGATCAAAAATTCCAAAATGATCGAATGGGGGTAGGCCGCAAATATGTATTTGTACATCTTTTGTCTTGAGCCCATTGCACCGTATCCGAAGGGGTTGGCTATTATCATTTGAAACGCAACAGACCACAGCAGATAACGGTTGTTGTCATTGGCAATATTTCCCTTCAGAAGCATCCGGATAAAACGGGAGCTGAGGCCAAGACTGTTCAAAAGATTCATCAACCCGTTCAGCACGGGAACATAAAACGTATACACCAGGAACACAGCAGCAGTGACCGGAAATACAATAAAGGCCCTTTTCCGCGAATTCTTTGTATAGATCAACACATAGAGCACAGCAAACAGGCCAATAAAAAGAATTGGTCCCCGGGAACCTCCCAGCAAAATCAAGCCCGTATTAATCAGCGCAGCGGCATAATACGCAATTTTTTTCTCCTTCAGCGCTGAATACAAAAAAATCAGGACATACACCAAAACAGAATATCCAAAGGCCACACTATAGGAAGATTCCGTATTGTAGCCCGTTGCTCCGACCGTCGTCCACTCGCCCCGGTACACCTGGTAGATAAAGTATGGCATCAACAGCCACCCGGAGGTCCGCATACACTTCATAATCCGCTTCGGCTCTCCGATCAGGCGAATAAACAAATAGGCATAGATCCCGCTGCCCGGCTTCAAAACATGGTCCCAAACCCCAAAGCTTGAACGGTTGTAATAAAACTTATAGTCCGGGTGGAGCAGCAGGGTGAAGCCAAAGAAAATCACAACCCCAAAAAACAAGAAAACAAAGTCCCATTTCACATACTTTCGGGGGTTTTTGAAACAAATTAAAAGAACCGGTAACAACGGCAGCACCATAATTGCCATGTTCATAGAACGGCTTACTCCAAATACGGTGCGAAACAAAGCCCGGAACATTGCATTGGAAAAATACAGCACAAAGGCCCACTCCGCCAGTTGATCTGTCCGTATTTCCCCTTTCGAAATTGCCGAATGTACTTGAATCTTCATTTTCACTCTCACCAAAAATAAAATATGAAATGCTTTTTCGAGCCCCCGCCCCAAAACGTCCATGCGCCCGCGAGCGCTGTATTTCAGAGCTCTTGCTTTGCTCGGCCGTCAAGCCCTCCGGCCGCTTCAAGCTGCGCCGCATACTGTGCAAGCTTCCGGGTCAGCTCCACCATCGGGACGTGCTTGTGATGCAGGGAATCACAGGGAACCCCATCAACCAGATCCGGGTGTGTCATAATTTCCAGCCGCATATCCGCCCGGAGCTCTCCGGCCTCCGCAAAGCGCCCCACAGAATCCAGTCCGCCGGCCCAATCCTCTACAGTCCGGAGTTTTTTTCCAATTCTGGAGGCCATGAAGCGTCTGTAGGCCTTCAGAACAGGCTTGCTCCCGCGAATCCAGTTTTCACAGCCGACCCGGGTTGTCTCAAACCCATAGCGGCCCAGCAGCGGCTTGACGGCAAGCCAGACCGGGTAGTTATACAAAATCCAGTCATGGGAATCTATATGCCCGGAGGAAAAGCCCAGTTCCCGGAATCGCTGCATCTGCGCCTCCACCTCTCCCCGAATGGCGCGAAGCGCGCTGGGCGCCAGACAGAGAAGCAGGCGTTTTTCCTTCGCCCAGCGCAGGGTACCGTCCGCTTTGCAAAGGGCTGTTTTCCGAATTGCCGTCGTCAGTGGAGTTCCCTCGCTCAGGTTCATATGAAAGGCAACCCGTTCCCTGTAATTGTGTTTCTCTGCCAATTCAGCCGCTTTTTCGGCATATGGCATATTGACCAGCAATGTCGTACGCTGAATCAGGCCGGCGCAAAGCAGTTGATCAATCGCTTCCGTCCTTCCCTCGGTTCTGCCGAAATCATCCCCGTGAATCAAATAATACATAGCTGCCTCCGGCAATCATATTATTTCTCTTCCTCCTGCCCCTGATTCAGCAGATACGCCTTGACCTGCTTAAGCCTTTCATCCTTTATTTTCCTCCCGGCTCTCAGGGCTGCGAGGTTTAACTTCAAAATCCGGGAATTGCGGCAGCGGTACAGCTCCCGCAGCGCCCACTTCCAGGTCGAATAATTCCGGTATTTCTCCGGATGAAGAAAGGCATCCCGCTGCCGTTCGGCCCGGAGCAGAGCCCCGGCCCCGCAGGGGATCAGCTCGTTATAATCCTGCTCTGACAGCTCCGTAAAAATGGCAGGCTTCTCACAGACCTCGATCCGCCCGGTATTTCGATCGATCCGTACCGGCAGGTACTCCCAGTCCATATGCTCCGGATCCAAGCGGAGCTTCAAAAGAATTCCCAACTCCGTATGCTTCTGGGAACGCTGATAATCCGTGTCGAATATAAAATTGCCGAGGGAATAGAAGATCATCTTCTGACCCAAGCGCTCATAATTTTGGACGACATGGGGATGGTGTCCGACAATGATGTCCGCACCCAACTGCAAATACTTCAAATATCTGCTGCGCGTGTAGTTCATCGGCATCCCGGCAAATTCATTTCCCCCGTGAATCACCAGAACGCACCAGCGGCAGCGCTCCTTGATCCCGCGAATTGCCCCGGCAATCCGGGCTTCATCGTCCCAGTGAAAGCAACAGGCCTCTGTTCCGGGCGCCGGCTTGTTCGGCGCATAGCTGATTCCGAGAATCCCGATGCCGCCGCCGGCCTCAATCACACAGGGAGCGGCGGCTTGCTCCGCAGTTTCCCCGGCTCCGATCGTGGTACATCCCAGCGCCGCGGCTGTTTTCAACGTATCTTGCAGGCCCTCCGCTCCAAAGTCCAGCATATGATTGTTCGCCAGATTCCAGATATCCATGCCAAGCCGGGGCAGATACTTCCCCATCTCCGGCGCAGAGCTGTGCAGAAAATTGCTCTTTCTGGATTTTTCCCGCCCTGTGATCGGCCCTTCGACATTGCAGACACAATGATCCGTTTCAGCCAGAAAGCTTTGGATTTTCGGGCTCAGGTAAAGGGCGGGATCTGTTCCGTTTCCGAAATATTTTGTAAAGGTTACGTCGCCGGTGAACCCGACGCGAACACTCTGTTTTTGTTCCGTCATGCTTCTCGCTCTCTTCTGTCCTTTATCATTCCGCCAGCAGATCCATATCCTTCAGGCAGCGCTCCATCTCCGCTTTTACGGGGCGCTCCCACACAATCTGCGGCCCGATTAGCTGGCTCATGCCGTTTCCTTCGATGATAACCCAGCCCTGATCCGTATGGGCAAAGTCCCAGCCGACAAACTTTACGCTTGGCGTCATGGCGCTCAACTGTTTGCTCAGCTCAATCAACTGCGGAATATCAGGCAGTTGGTATCCCTGAAAATGTATCCCGGAATCAGGATGCTTCTCATAGCGCGTGATAAATTCATCAAAGCCATCGGTATTGAATTTTCCGCTGTGGCTGTCGATTCCCACAAGAATTCCGCCGGCGCCGCCGTTATCTACAAAGGAGCCCTTCCGGCCGATTTTAATAAAGCAGTAGGGGACCTCCACGCCGTGTCTGGTGTAGTAGGTAATACAGCGAACCGTATTGACACTGGACTGATTCAGGGCCGCAAAGGCCGCGCTCTGGATGACCCGCTCCTCCAGCAGGCATTTCCCCTGGGCGATCAGGCCGGAAAACAGCTCGCGTTCTGTCTTCCCACAGTTGGCGCTGTCGATCAGCTCCACGCTGCGTCCCATCGCCTCCGACACCTTTTTCTTCACAAAGACGGGATGCCTGTGAATATAGTCCAAAAACCCCTCGTAGTCTTCTTCCCGGGAGATACTGACGGCCTCCCGGTGATAATAGGGTGCAAAGCGTTCATAGGTTTTCGCCTTATCGTTATAAACCCGGTAATCCATTCTGTCGTTAACCTGGTAAATCATACATAACAGATCCCGGGAAGACACATACGCTTTGCGTTCCGGAGGATTTTTCTGCTCCAGGCAGTACGCCAGATATTCGTCCGGCTTGAAGCCGTACGCAAAACGGCAGAACATCATGTCCTCTCTCAGAACCGCGTCATGCCCGCGTTCCCGATACTGCGGGGCCCGGGCAAGAATTTCGTCGATTTCCTGATTGGTCCTCTCTGTCAAAGTCTTCCATTTCTCTGTATACTCCGACAGAAGCGCGCGCCGGGACTGGAGATCGGCCTCCGCCTGTGCTACCCGCTCCGAGGGCATATAATAGCCGCGATGGTACAGGAATCGGCTCCGATTATAGCTTTTATGCAGCGCCGTGCTGCTTGGAAATGCCTTCAGAAGAATTTGAGTAAAACGCTCAGTGACCATAGTATTCCTCTTTCTGCGGTACAGGACAGTCGGGGCTTTGGGGCAAGGCCCGATTGCGCCTTCCTTTTTTCCTGAATTATGCATTACGGACTGCTTCCCATCGTTTCTTCAGGCCGCCGTAGGTGTCCTGGGGGCCGCCGATCTCCCAGGTATCAATGACCTCCAGAAACAGAGGTCCGTCGGCGGTAATGGCCACGTCCCACCCGATGGATTGCAGAGCGGGAAATTGCCTGTGGGCGGCACAGACCAGCTCCACAATCTGCTCCCAGTAAGGAAGCTGATACCCCTCAAATGCAATTCCGCTGAGGGGATGAACCTCCAGCTTGGTTCCGAACCTCGCATGGGGCAGGCCGTATTTCATCAGCTTGCCGCTGTCCAGATCCACGCCTACGGCAAGGCCACCCTTGGCCCGGTTGTCTACAAAGGATTCCGTATCCGTCCCCAGGCGCAGGAAGGCTGCAAACACCGAAATCTTCCCGCTCTTGCCCCGCACGGTGATGGTGCGGATTGTATTGACGCAACTGGCTCCAAAGGCCTGCAGCGCCGGGTGCTGCACAATCAACTCCTGCACAATATACCGCTTCGCCCCCAGGCGTTGCAGGAAGGCCTCCGGTGTGAAGGACGTGCCCTGGGCCGTCACCTGTCCGTCCCGGATCTCTGCAATGAACACATTGTCGCCAAAGGTTCCGTCCACCACCTTGAAAACAGCCCGGTTGTCTACAGCGCAGAAGTCTGCAAAGCTCTCCCAGCTTCCGGTATCCGGGCGGAAGGCCTGGCCGCCGTCAATCATGGCTATGGTCTTCGGGATATATCGGCTGCCGATGGTGCCGGTGATGAAGGATGAAAACACATACTTGTCCCGCAGCAGGGCCAGATAGTTATAGCTGCCATAGGGCGTCTTGATCTGTTTCCGGTTTCCCTCTTTGATGGCTTCCCAGAATTCCGGCGTCGGAATAAAGTCCTCCGGATCCCGAAAATTCTTTACGTCCAGTCCGTAGCTTGTGTAGAAGGGGGACAGCTCCCGGTGCTTCAGAATCCACTTGAAATTGTCCCACCACATTTCCCCCTTGGATTTTCTCTCCATCTCCGGATAATAGGAGGGCTTCGAGATATTCCGCGGGATTTTCAGAATGTTCTTCGGCGTTTTGGCAATTCTTTTCCATGTACGGAACATTTTTGCGTAATTAAAACCGTCGGCCATCGATACCGCCTCCCTGTACAGCACGCTTATGCGTACTGTTTAATCGTGTCGTACTTTCCCACGCCGTCCTGCTGCATCCCGTTGCTGCCCTGTCCGTAATTGGCCTCGATGATTTCGCAGCCCTCCTCCGTAACGGCAATATCCCAACCGATGTAGCGCATATTGGGCAAAAGCTTCCCGGCCTCCTGCACCGTGGTCAAAATCTTGTCCCAGTGGGGAATTTGCAGGCCGATCATCTTTGTGCCGGTGGAGGGGTGGAAGAGAATGTTCTTTTCGCCGTTGTGCTTGACGCCGCCCCGGAGAATACAGCCGCTGGCCACGTCAACGGGGTACTGCACTCCGTCGGCGTGCAGATTATCTACCACGCTGCCGCCGCCTCCGCCCCGCAGACTCGCTCCGATGATGTGCACCTGTCCGGCGCGGTCCCGGGCCGAGCAGACGCGGATCGTATTGACCGAACTGGGGTTCACTGCCGCCAGCACCGGATGCTGGCAAATCAGTTCTTCCAACAGCAGTTTCTCCTGACGGGCGCTTTGCAGGAATGCCTCGGCGTTGCCCTGCAGAAGCTCCGCTGTTTCCTCTCTGTGTACGCCCGCCCCCTTGGACTGGCTCAGGGGCTTGACAATGATGGCAGCATGACGCTGCAGAAAGCTGCGGATTTCCTCATCCGTATGATCCGGCGCATAGAGCCAGTCCCGCCGCACATAGGCGGCAAACACCCGGTTGAACTGGTGCTTGTCACCGATCTGTGCCTTTTCCTCGGCCGGAGCGGTATTGAACGCCTTTTCCAGCTTGTTGGAACGGTGACCTGTCACATATTTCCGCCGTTCTCTGCCGCTCATTTGAAACATGGAGAAGCCCACATAGTCCGACACTTTTGCGCCGTGGAAGATCCGGCAGAGAACACAATCCCCATAGAGCGCCGCTGTCGGAATATGATATTGCTTTGCCGCAGCCCTGAAAAAATTGCCGTAGGCCTTCAGGTCGTCAAGGTAGCTCATGGTCAAAACACCGCCTAACAGAATAATATCTCCCCGGGAAGTTCTTCGCTTCTGTCATTTTACCGTAAGGCCCCGGGCTACCCGGAAGTTCCGCACGCTGCTGCTGCGGATGTGGCCTTTCTCAATCAGCATCGCATTCTTCAACGCGTCGCTGTAGGTTTCTTCAATTACATCGTCGAACAGCTTCACGCAGCCCTCGCTGAGCACCTGCGTCACCGTATAGGGGAACATGGCGGGCGTATTGTCCACGGCATAATGCAGCACGCCGTCCACCGTGTACACCGGATCGCTGATTGTGGTGGGATGGGAGGTTTCAATGCCCAGATACGGGTCGCAGCTCACGTCCACGATCATAGCGTGGGGCCGCATTTTCCCCAGATCCTCCTTGTAAATCAGGTGGTCCCTCCGGGAAATGTCCCACATCACGCAGTTGATGATGACATCATACTCATAGAGCTTCTTGCGGAAAAGCTTCTCCTGTCTGCGGCCATACACGTCCACGTTTGCCCCGAGGCCGTGCAGAACGCGCATGGCGCCCTTGGCGGTCTGGCCGTTGCCGATGATGGCAACATTGCAGTCATAGGGCATCTTGCCGTACTCGCAGAAGGCATGCATCACTGCCGCTTCCCCGGCAATCTCGCGGTTGCGGTAGAAGATATAGCGCCCATCCTCGAAGATTTCTTCCCAGGCTATGACCGTGAAATTCTTACGCAGACAGGTGGTGGTAAAGTCCACTCCCTGGGCGGCATGGGCCCAGCCAAAGAGGATTTTTCCGTCGCTTAGTTGGTCCAGATAGTCGGCATCCCCCAGCTTCACGTCCACAATAATATCGCACTGCATCGCCCGCTCCCGGCTGACAATGTGGGCGCCGGCGGAAGCATACTCCTCGTCTGTGCGGCCCACGGACAGGCCGTACCCCGTTTCGAAATACAGGGAATCCCGGTGGCGCAGCTTTGCCACATCCTCAGGCAGGATGGCGCGGCGCCTCTCGTTGTTCTTGTGGCTGATAAGCAGTCCCATGCTGTGTTTTTCCATTCCTTTTTCCTCCCATTCTTTCGAAACGAGCAACAGATATGATTAGTTCGGCGTTTTCCCGAGGAAGACCTCGTCGAGCACTTCGTCCGTCAGGTCGCCGAATCCGGGACCGCCGGCAACCTGATTCTGATCCGGCATCAGGTTAAATTCAATCAGTACCGGTTCTCCGTCTTCTCTTACCGCAAAGTCCCAGCCGATAATGTTGAAATAAGGCAAGAGCGCGTGACATTTTTTTGCCGCCTCGACCACTTGATCGTAGCACGGAACGCGGATTTCCCGAAACAGCAGTCCGTTCGGATGTCGGTCCGACCACTCCGATTTGCGGGTGACAGCTTTCTCCCAGAGCCATCCGTCCTCCTTGATTGAGCAGGAGCATCCGCCTGCCGAAACATTGTCCAGCTTGGCGCCGTTCGTTCCCATACGGAGCTGCGCGGAAAGCACATGGAACCGGTTTTTGAAATGGAACGTCATAACCCGAACGGTATTCAGAGAGCTCTCGTTGATTCGCGCAAGATCCGGGTGCTGTTTTACAATCCGCTGGGCGACAAAGTTGGTTTTATAGGCGTCAAAATAGCGTTCAATCGTTTCCGGCCCCATTTCTTTTGCCTCATAAAACTGGATGTTGCCGCCGCCGCCGCTGAAGATTGCAGGCTTGAAGATGATTCTGCTTTCCCGCAGGCAGCGCTCACGGGCTTCTTCTCTGGAAATCAGGCGATCCTTTTCATCGTAAAAATGCCCGCCCTGGTTTTTGACGACAAGCTCGGGATGGGCCACACATGGAAGAAGCCGATCCAGGAAATTCTTATCCGTGTAAGCCTTGCGAAAAATCAGCGCATTGTAAAACGGGAGAATCTTGCTGACCCAAATTGTATCCGGAATATAACGGGGGTCATAATGGCCGTCACTCTGGCAGTAGATGTCGTACCAATACTTCTTCGGGTGAATGCCGTATTTTTTCCAATAGGGCTTCACAACCGTATCGAATTCCTTCTGCGAACCATTGTATCCGCCATGGATCATCTTGATTCTTTTTTTTGCGTATTTTTTCGTTTTCAGATGCTTGCTTTTCGTGTAGCAAAACACATAAAAATCATCCAGCATTTCCTTGCGCAGCTTTTTTCTTTTCATATTGGCCTCCTTTGCTTTTTCTTTGAATTGTGCGGTATTGCCTTATATCTTGTTTAATGGCTTTGTGATTCTTTCATCTATCTTCTTCGCTATCACAGAGGCAAACGCAGTACAAAGAACGACTTTGAGAATCCCCATATTGCCTTGCGCGCCCACACGCAAAAACCACGAACACAGGGAGATATGAATCAAATATATTTCAAGCGAGGCCGTCCCGAGGCGCGCCGCAGCGCGGCTGTCAAAGCGTACAAACTCCGCCATCAACGTCACGCCGACCATCATAAGAAGATTCCCCAGAACCTCCGGCACAAAGAGATTGTCGAAGATGCAGACCAGGCCGTAGGCTGCCAGGAATATGCCAACCGAACCCACCACGACAAGGTTTTTTCTGCTGTTGATCGCCTGAACAAGGGCGTTTTTATGCACGGCGCAGTAGTAGCCGGCGGCAAAGCACATGGTGCTCTTCCACCACTCTTCGGGATATCCGAGCCGACGAAAAATCAGGGCCGAGGCAAAGCTGCCTCCCACAAGTATGATTCCCCGTATGATTTTCTGCTCAAAAAAGCATGAAATTGTCAAAACGGCATACAATAAAATCTGAACCTTCAAATACCAGGTTACTCTCAGCGGCATTCGCAATCTCAGCAAGTCTTGTACCATCCTCTTGGCTGTCCCGTCGTATCCTCCGAGATACAGGACAATCGAAGTCAGCACAAAACACGAAAGATAGACCAGCACGATGTGAAGCGTCCGCCTCAGCAGCCATTTCAGTCGTACGCTCCCCCGATTCTCCGTCCTGCTGATGGAATAACAATTTCCGAATCCGGACGCAAAGAGAAACAGATCGACACCGATTCCTCCAATCGTCCCAAACAGCATAACATAATACCGAAGCGGGCCGCTCACACTGCTTTGAATCCGTGCTGCTATATGAGAAAAAATGATTACAACTGCAGCAATCCCCTTAATGGCGTCTGTGTGTGTACGCGAAAGGAAGCACGCCTCTGACAGTGCAAGGCGTACATTCCCCAGTCTTTTGATCAGCGCGGCCAAAACCCAACAGCAAAACGATGCGGTAAGCAGCAAGAACAGCAACATGGCAACCGGCCCTCCTTTTTACAACGGCGGTGGTGTCTGCTTCCTTTCAAGGGAACCCAATTATACGCTTCCTTTTTCAAAAGTTCTATGGGAGGCAGGTATCAGCTCATCTGGTTCAGCAATTCGTCCATCGTCTTTTTCAATCCCCCGAGGATCATCTGCTGTGCGATGATATGGGGGCTGTCGTTGCCCTCGACCATGACCCAGCCCTTGGGCGTATGGGCAAAATCCCAGCCGACCATGTTGATCTTTTTCGTTTTCTGCGCCACTTCCTCACTCAGGGCCTGAAGCTTGTCCCATTCGGGCAGTTGCGTTCCCTTGAAGGGCATTTCGGTATCAGGGTGGGCCGAATAGACGTTGCCTTTTTCGTCGTAGCCCTCCGTCTTCAGCTTTCCCGTGGCGTAGTCAATGCAGGCAATCACGCCGCCGTTGCCGCTGTTGTCCACAAAGGCGCCCTTACGGCCCATTCTCAAAATGCAGTAGGGCACTACAATCCCCTGCCTTGTCTTCACGGTAATGACCCGGACCGTATTGACACTGGATTCATTGAAGGCGGAAAGTTCCCTGCTTTGCTCAATGCGTTCTTCCAGCACATGGATGCCCTTGCGAATACAGGCGTTGAAAAACTTATGCTCGTCTCCCAGGTCGGCCCGTTTGACCAGGCTCACGCTCTTTCCGAGAGAATCGAGGGCATTTTTCAGCACGAATTCCTCGTGGGTGCTGACAAATTGATGAAATTGCTTGAAGTCCGCAGGCTTACGGATGCCGATTACATGACGAAGGTAATACTGCTTATAGTGCTTGTAGGTTTTGCTCTTATCAATGAAAATATTCGCGGCCAGAATGTCGTTCATTTTATAGCGGTACATCCGCCGCTGCTGGTCGGAGACATAGGATCTTCTCTCCGCCTCGTTCCGCTGCTCCAAACTGAAGGCCACATACTCTCCCGGCAGATAGCCGTAGGCAATCCGACAAAAGCGCATATCCTTCCGGATTCTGTCCAGCTCCAGGGCGTCCATTCCCTGATAGCGAACACAGGATCGGAGCGCTTCCTCCAGCTCGGCCTCCGTCTTCTCCAGATGCCTGCCGAGCTTTCCCTGATACCTGGAGAGGATTTCCTCCTTGTTCCGGAGGTCCTGTTCTCCAAAGTGGACCTCCGACTCCGGAATCAGCGTGGCCAGAACCATTTTTTCCATTTTACCGGAAATATATCTTCTCACAATCGGCACATCCGGAATTCTGTCCCGAACAAAATGCCGCAGTCGGTCATACTTTCTCATAAATTGCCTCCACCATCTGGTAGATGTCCATGGACGGCTTCCATGCTGTATCGTTCATAAATAGCGAACTGTCCATACCGGACCACAGCTCGGTATCGTTTTCCTCCAGATGGATCTTTACATCCTGAATTCCATGGTCCTTTGCAACGGACACCACCACCCCGGCAATCTCCGTCAGGGTATAGCGCATTCTGTTCGGTCCCACATTGTAGACCGGCCGCCAAGGGCCGTTGAAGCGCAGCATGGATACAATGGCCTTCGCCACATCCACCCGGTCAATATAGGAGAAGGTCTGCTTGCCCCCCTTGAGATTGATCGTCCCGCTGGTTTTTACGTCTTTACACAGAGCCGTGACAAGGCGCTGGCTCTGAATGACGTAATCCAGCCGCAGGGTGGAATACCGAATCTCCGGCACATCCCGGAACCGGGCTTCCAGAAGCTTCTCCCCGGCGTATTTTGCCATAGAATACAGGCTTTCCGGGGCGGGAGGACAGTCCTCCTTTCTCCATTCGCTTGTGGTGCCGTAGACGGACTGGCTTGAAATATACAGCACTCTGGGAACCCGCAGCTCGTACAGGCGCTGGTAGGCGTCTCTGGCGTAGTCCAGACTGTTTGCAATTTCCCGGCAGGGCCGGTTGCCCCGGGCAAAGGCCATATGCACGGCTGCAGACACCTTCAGATCAGACCAATCGCTGTGGAAAAAAGCATCCTGTTCAAAGGGGATCACTCTGTCTGTGGCTGAAATCTGCTCCCGTTCCAGCATCTCCGATACCATATCTCGGGAAAGGGTGACGGCGACAACACCGTAGTCCGTGCGCTCCGTGATTTCCTTGACCAGTCTGCCGCCGAGATTCCCGTCTGCTCCCGTAATCAGAATTCGTTCCTTGCTCATAATTCGTAATTAATCCTCTTTTTCAAGTCTTCCAAATCATGGCCGGGGAGAATCACACTGTCCCCCTTCTCGTCCACCACCCGGAAGAGCTCCTCCAGTTTGGCAATCCGTTCAAACAGTTGTTCTTGATTGTCCGCCACCAGGTGGATTCTTCCGACCAACTGCAGCAGCGTGCCTTCCGTATGCGCCCGGATCCTGGTGCCTTCGGTGTAGCTTTTCCCGATCTTTATAATCCAGGGATAGGAATTCAGCGCCTCCAGGTTCAGGAAGCGGTCGCACATCCTGCCCGGAAGACCGATCACATTCCAGGTGGCGTACCATTTCTTAAATCGAGCGTCGAAGTTCTGATGCCGCCCCATATTCCCCGTCAGGCAGTAATAGGCCAAATGCTCCAAAGTGTTGTAGTTGTTTTCAAGCTCCAGAATTTCATAGGTCTTGCAGCCGTTGAGCCGCATACCGGCTTCGTAGAAATAAACCTGCCCGTTGTGCACAACAGCCTGCATAAACAGGGACCCGTTCTTGATGCCGATCCCCTGGAGCATCTTGATGACCTTGTCGTTGACAGTCTCATAATACAGATTCGTATAGCGGCTGGGATAGATATACAAATCCGGCACCTTCATAACGCCCTTTTGAGATTCGTTAAAATACCGATCGTGGATGGCGGCAAGCTGAATGTCCCCGTCCTGGGCGATATAAGTAACATTGATCTCGTCATAGGGCAGGTATGCTTCCACCAGGGCCCGGTCAGAATGGGACGCAGCTCTGGCCTCCTTCAGGCCTTCCTCCAGCTCCCGGGCATTTCTGCAAATCACAAGTCCTCTGCTGGAGCTGCTGTCTACCGGCTTAACCAGAACCGGGTATTCAATCGAATCGTCCCCCTCCAGATTCGCATCATCCTTGATTTCATACAGCTTCGGAACGGGAACCCCATATTCCATGCAGGTCTTTTTGAAGAAGGACTTATCCGCAGACATTCTAATCTGCTCCCTCGTAAAGGGAGAATAGGCCCCGATGCCCTCCGCGACCTCCGCCGCCAGCGGCAGAACTCTGTCAACAAATTGGGTGATCACGCCGTCATATCGGTGCTCCTTGCACAGAGCAATGACGGCGTCAGTATCGAAGGCATCCACATCAAAGGCTTCATCTGCAATTTGCTTCAAATGAGTGCCCTTGTTATAGTCTGTCACACCCAGCAGCGCCCCGTTTCTGTGGCAAATATCCACCAGACCGGCTGCGGTCTGCACGCCGCCCAGCAGCAAGAGCTTTTTCCCTTTGATATCAGGATTTTGGTTCATCTTCTTGATCCTCCAATTCTTCTTTCTTTGCTTGAAATTATGGTTCGTTCCCGTTGCGCCGCTCCGCAGACGGGAGCTGCCGTGAGACTGAAAAAATCAGCAATTCAGTAAAATTCGTAGCGGCCACTGGGGGACGCAGCGGCTACTACGTTTCACACAATATTACGCCGGTCGCTCTAACTGAGACAGAACGATTCCGGCCATTTCATTCATATCCTGCTCGGTATACCGTTGGTCCACCGGCAGGGGCAGCAGCCATTTACTCAAGCGGGCTTCGACAGAATCCTGCGGGACCTCGTTGAGAAGATACTTCCACCACTGGGGCGTGTAGATATGATTCCCCACAACGCGCTGTCTCAGACCGGGCTCTTCAATGAAAAGCGGGTACACAAAGGGGGCGAAGCCCTCCATAGGAAGCCTCAACTCATTGACACTCCGGAATCGCTCCACCAGAACCCGATAGTTTCGCTCCCGCCGCTGCGCCAGATCTTCATAGTCCACAGAACGCAGCATTCTCCGGGTCAGCTCAGACATCCGTTTGATCCCCTCCGCGAGACAAAGCTTACTTTCGAGATTGTCCTGATAGGCCGCATTGGTTCCCAACTCAATGCTTTTGAAAAGAAAACCCGCCCGCTCCCAGGAAACATCCTGCGGATATGCTTCCGAAACCTCTTGAGGGCCGCTCCACACAAGGTAGCCGCCGTCTGTAAGGCCGACAAATTTCCGCGGGGAATACACGTTCATGCAGTTGCCGTCCAGCACGGGTTTTGCATAAAATGCCTGCGTATTATCAAAAATCACATTTCTGTATTTGTTTGCAACAGCCCGGATCTTATCCTCAGAGGCAATGCCGAAGTAGTGAACATACAAAATCCAGGCGCCCGCTTCAATCTGTGCAAGCGCCGGCTCCAAGTTCTCGTCCAGCCTGTAGAGAGAATAAGAAATCCCCGCCCTTTCCAGCGCCTCCCGCACAACCGAGCAGTTGTAATAGGGAATGTAGAGCTTTGTAGGGCTTACCGCCTTGACGGCCGCGACAATCGATGCCCTTCCGCTGTTAAAGCGGGCCAGCTTCGCCCCCTCATAGCGGTCAAACAGCTCCTGCCCTTCTTTCAATTCAAGGGGGAGATATCCGCCGAACTCCTTCATCATCCCATGCTCTCCAAATCGTAAACTTCCTTGGCCTCCCGCAGGCTGATGGCGTGGCCTTCGTCATTGTAGCCGATAAAATAGCTGAGGCCTCCGGCATGATTGCCTCGGTTGCTCATATTGAAGGTCAGCTTGACCAGCTTGACCAGCATCATAAGATCCGTCCGAAAACTGATATTTTCTACATACCAAATGTCGTTCTCAAACTTCCAGTAGTAGTTGTTCAGCTTACTGCCCTCCGGGACCGTATAGGGACATTCCAGACCGGGCCGAACCCCATGCCTCATCTTGTGGCGCTCACTCATTCTCTCCACAAAAAACTCCGGCATGGGCCGCGGGCCAATAATGCTCATATCGCCCTTGACAACATACCAGAAGTTCAGCAGCTCATCCAGCGAGAATTTCCGCATGAACCTGCCGAACCGCGTTACTCTCTCACTGGCCGGGAGCAGCTTTCCGTCGGCATCCGTGTCGTTGTTCATGTTTCTGAATTTGACCATCGTAAAGGGCTTTCCGTCCTTCCCGATTCTGGTCTGCTTGTAGAAAATCGGCTTGCCCACATCAAAAAAAGTACAAATGCCGAAAATCAGATTAAAGGGGAGTAGAACGGCGAAAACCGGCACGCCTATCAGAAGATCCAATCCGCGCTTGACGTATTTGGAATAAAGATTACTCCTCGGATTGACGGCCTGATCTTGTGCATTGGTTTTTTCAAGATTGCGTTCTCTCAGAAAAAGTGCGTAGGCTTCTTCTTCATTCGATATCAGATTCCGATTCCCTACCGTTTCGTTTGCCATAATTGCTTCCCTTCTAAAGCTCTTTCCTGAATGTGTATTTTAAGCTGCGCTCACAGCCTACGCTCTCTTTGAAATTACAAAGGCCATAATTCGGAACACTGTCCTCGGTGGAAATGGCCTTATCCAAAATTTCATAGCCCTTATCGCTGTAGTAGCGGATCGTGTGCCAGGTGAGCAGGTTCATTCCGTTGCATTCCATATAATCCGGATGAGTTCCCGTATAGATCCCCTGCACAATTCTCTCGTTGATCCTGTACAGCACCTCCGCGACGATGTTCACCCCATCCTTCTGCACCAGAAACGCATCGTGCTCCACCAGCTTCAGGGTATCCATTAACTGCTCATAACTCAGCTTCACCGGAAAGCCCTTTGCCGCATGGCCCGTCTGAATGGTTCGGTAGGCTTGCCTGTAGTCCTCCTCGCTTTCACAGCGACAAATCCGAAGGCCGGACTTTTCCGCCTTTCTAAGCCCCTTGCGTCCCTTTTGCGGGAGCATCTGGCCGTAGGCAGCTTCCTCTACATTCAGCTTTTTGAGATTCAGCGCATAGTTGATGTCCAGATTCGCAAGCTGATAGCCGCTGCGATAAAAGCTGTTGACCCATCCGCTGAGCAGGTGCTCATCATAGAACAGCGGCGGGAAGATAAAGCGGATGCTCTTGGCTCCCTCCGCCTTGCAGTAGGCCTCATAGACCGCCAGTGCCGCATCGACGGACTCCTGCTTGGACTCGTTGATGATTGCCACCGGGTAGGAATACGGCGCAGAAAAGGGGGTTCTCATCTCTGTCCCGACTTTTCCGGCAATCAGGCCGAATCTTGCGGAATTTTCCCGCATAAAAATCAGATAATAAAGCGCGTCCGCCTTCTCCCGATTCAGCTCCGTAAACCGTGGCTCGTTAAAGAAAACCCGTTTATCCGGAACCAGAGCATCATATTCGTCGGCGCTTACTCGTTTTACATACCAGAGGGATTGTTCCTCCATAGCGTGGGCCTCCGTCAAAAGGCATTGACTGCCTCAATCACATATCCGATCTCTTCATCCGTCATGCCATAATACATCGGAAGGCTGAGCTCGGTTTTGCTGATTTCCTCAGCAATCGGGAACTTCCCCGGGCCGAAGCCCAGGTCTCTGTAGCACTCCTGCAGATGGATCGGAATCGGATAATGCTTATTGGTGCCGATTCCCCGTTCCTTCAGATGCTGTTCGAGGGCATCTCTTTCCTGGCAGCGGATCCCGAAGATGTGCCACACCGGGACAAAGGCATCGCCCACTGTGGGCAGGATTACCTTCGAATTTTTGATTTCGCTGAGATATCTGTCGGCAATCCGTCTTCTCTCAACATTCATGCGCTCCAGATGGGGGAGCTTGGCAGATAAGAACGCTGCCTGGAGTTCATCCAGACGGCTGTTATTTCCCTTCAGCACATGGTGATACTTATAGTCGGATCCGTAGTTCCCCAAGGCTCTGATCCGTTTTTCAAGGTCCGGATCATTTGTGACCACTGCGCCGGCATCACCGAGGGCGCCGAGGTTCTTGCCGGGATAAAAGCTGAAGCCTGCGGCGTCTCCGAAGCTGCCGACCCGCTGGCCCTTGTAGCTCGCGCCGTGGGCCTGAGCACAGTCCTCAACAACCTTCAGCCCGTGCCTCTTTGCAATTCGCATAATCGGCTCCATCTCGCAGGCCTGACCGTAGAGATGCACCGGAATGATCGCTCTTGTCCGCTCCGTGACAGCGGCCCCAATCAGCTCCGGATCCATGTTGAAGGTGCTCACTCTGGGCTCCACAAACACCGGCTTTGCCCCGACATAGGAAACGGCAAGGGCCGTTGCAATATAGGTATTGGAAGGAACCAAAACCTCGTCACCTTCGCCGATGTTCAAGGCCTTCAGGGCCAGCATCAGTGCATCCAAACCGTTTCCGACACCGACGCAGTAGCGCGTTCCGACGTAGGAGGCAAAGGCTTTCTCAAAGGCTTCATCCTCCGCCCCGCCGATATACCAGGAGCGCGAGAACACCCGCTCAAAGGCATCTCTCAGCGGACGGTCCAATTCTCTTTCCATCGGGAGAAATGAAACAAAGGGAATCTTCATAGCTATAACCTCTCACAGCATTCAATAGCAGTGTTGCAGCCGCTCCGTCAACAATGTGTTTGCGTCTGTGCCATGGTTGACCGTTGCCCTGTACTTCTGGCAGTACGCAAGGAATTCATTGTAATCTCTGATGTATTCCTGCTCATCATAGTATTCAGAAGCCAACACACACAGCACCGACCCGCTCTCACGCCAGACCATTTCTCTCCACAGACCGGGCATCAGAATCAGGCCTTTTCCGGGTTTGTCCAGGGTCACGGTTCTCTTATTATCCCCGTCGTCCACAATAATATCAATGCAGCCGTGGGGACAGAAGAGAAGCTGGCAGTTCAGCTTATGGGCATGAAAGCCCCGGTGGAGATCCGCTTCCGTTTCGGTAATCCAGTATGCACGCCTGATCGGGAAGGGAATATCCCGTTTGCCCTCAAGGAACGATAACGCCCCGAATCTGGAATCCTTGCTCTGAACGGTCTTAACGTCAATCACCCGGTAGTTAAAGTCTACCAGCTCGAATTCCAGGTTCATCTCTTTGCAGGCTTGCACCAAATACGCCGGAACCATTTGATGATCCAGGCCGAAAATATAGATTCTGTCGATCATCTCCCAGCAGAGAACCGAGGCCGCTTCTTTAATGTCGTCAATGACGGGAATCCCGTCAATCTCCTTCTTTTGGAGGTTTTTTAACAGATACAGATATTTTACATCGCAGCCGATTTCCCGCAGGCTTTCAATTCCGTCCCGCACAAAGCCGTCTGTGGTCAACAGCAGCACAGTCGGGCGCTTCGATTTCCTGTGAAGTCTCAGCAGCAGGAATCTCCATGCAGTTCTGCCGAGCCAAATCATGGCATAATCAATCGCATAGGCGGTAAGCACGATTACCCGGGAGTAATCGGATCCGCTCTTCGTCAGGAACAAATAGACGCTGAGAATCACAAGACTGTAAAACACATGTCTGGCCGACTCATAGAGCTCTCTTTCCTTTTTCCACCGCAGAACTCTTCTCAGCGTGCTGAAGACAATCGTGACACCGGCATCAATGGCAACCATTGCCATCATCACATTGTAGTGGCGATCGAAGGAATACGGCAAGTGCTTAATGCCTGCATAGAAATAAAACGAGATCAAATTGGCCAGGAGCAGGCAGGCAATGTCAATTATCACAAAGCTTAAATACTTTAAGCGTCCATAACGGAACTCTGTATGCATATTGTTCCTCCTTCACCGAGACGGCCTCCGCTTCCTGCGGATGAGATCTTGCTTATCCCAGCAAGGGACTCGCAATGGCACTTATTTCCCGCTGAATCTCATCAATCCCACGCATCTGCCCGTCCTTGCAGCATTCAATGACCCGCCATCCCAGGCGCTCGGCGCAGTAGCCGGCCGCCTTCTGACAGCGCTGCAAATAGGCTCTGTCCTTTTCGTGGATGTCCTCCCGACTCATATCACCCCGGTAGCGAGAAGCAAGCAGCCTTTGGCTCACTTCCGGATCCACCCGGAGGTAGATGACCATGCTCGGCGCCGGAATCCCAAGAAGCTCGTATTCAAAGTGAAACAACCAATTCAGGTATTCATCCCATTGTGATTCGTCAAGCTTGCTGCACTGGTGGATTGCATTGGAGGTAGTGTAGCGATCGGCAATGATAACGCCGTCCTCGTAATCGCCCTGCCAGTCCTTCTTATAGCTTGCATAACGGTCTACGGCATAGAATGCGCTGGCAGCATAGGCATTGACGTCTCCCGGCTTCTCGCCGAATTCTCCGGCCAGGTACATCTTCACCAGGGCTGAACTGTCGCTCTTATAATCCGGGAACGAAACCTGGCGAACCGGCCTCTGCCCCTTCTCCTTCCGGGAAGCGCGGACAGCATCCGCCAGCAGAGCCGCCTGGGTCGCCTTTCCCGATCCGTCAAGGCCCTCAATTACAATCAGCTTGTGCATATCTGTTCTACCTCCACCCATGATATCTGTAGGTCTGCTCCCCTGCAGAACGGACGGAAGCAATTTGAGCATCCTCCCACAGCTCCAGTGGAAGGATTGCGATGTTGGCTTTTTCTTCAGGCCAGGCCGTTCCTTTCACCGCTGTCCTCCCGGATTTCACGCAGCTGCCTGCGTGAAATCGTCAAAGGCGCACAGGGCCTGTGCTGCGAATCGTGCGGTCTTGCCTCTGCTCCGGAAAAACCAACCGACGTTTTCAGCCCTGATTGCGTACGCTCCGACGGGGAAGCTTAAAGCGGCGGCGTGCAGCAGGCAGGGTTTGTCCGGTTTCCCGATTCCGATTCTGCACAGTGTTTTTTCATACATTTTTTGCCCCATCCGGCCGCTGTGCAGGCTGCATCACGGTCCGTATCCCCGGTATCGCAGCTCGAAATATGCCGTTTTTTTCACATCTGCCGGGACGATCATATTTTTGTTTTCGATTCATTTTACACAGATTCGCTAAATTTGTCAAGCGCAGAAGGATATATTTATAGACAATCTTTCCCAGAATTTCAAGGGTTTTCGTAAATTCTGCATTTCAAAATATTTCTTGCGGGGAAAGCGCAAATCCGTCGGCGGCTCAGTCTCAAGATGCGCGATTCCATTGCGCCCGTGGAATCTCCGTTGATTTTCTTGCAGATACAGCGTCGTTTCCGGCCGCTGTTGTTTGCATATTTCCCCGTTTTTTGCAAAAAATAGAAGGGCAATAACGAATACAAGGAGATTACTGATATGAAAGCAACCGGAATCGTGCGGCGGATTGACGATTTGGGACGGGTCGTGATTCCAAAGGAGATTCGCCGCACTCTGCGGATTCGGGAGGGTGACCCGCTGGAAATTTACACGGAGAAGGACGGAGAAGTGATTTTCAAAAAGTATTCTCCCATGGGGGATCTGACGGAGTTTGCGGGACGGATCTGTGAATCCCTGCACAAAAATACCGGCTTCCCCGCTGCGATCTGTGATCGGGATACCGTGATTGCAGCGGCAGGACCGGGACGGCAGGATTTAATTGACCGCCGTATTTCTCACAGTTTAATTCGCCGTCTGGAGGATCGGGAGCGCTGCTGCAACCGGGGAGCAAGCAGTCCCGTCCCCGTAGTTGAGGGCAACAGTCCCTCCCTCGGGGCCTCCGTCCCGGTGCTCTCTCAGGGGGATTTGCTGGGGGGAATCCTGCTGGCGGCAGACACAGAGCGCAACCGCTGGCCCGGGGAATTCGAATGTAAGCTGCTGGATGTGGTTGCCGGGTTTCTGGGTCGTCAGATGGAGACTTGAACGGAGTCTATCCCTTGGCGCGTAAAATGATTAAATTACGGCCCGGAAATACGGTTGCATTTTGCCCGCTTTGCGTTATAATAGAATGGAAAACCCTTACAAGAAAAATACAGGAGGGCAGGATGAACGCACTTTCAGATCTGATTCGGGTCAATACCCACAGCAGCATTCGACTCCAGTTGGGGGAAAAGCTCATCTATATCGACCCCTTCCGTCTGGAGCAGTCGCCCCATGACGCCGACTTGATTTTGATTACCCATGAGCACTTCGACCATTTTTCCCCGGATGATATTGAAAAGGTCGGCAGGACAGATACTCTCTTTATCCTGCCGGCCTCCATGGAACAGACTGCTGCTGCCGCATTGGCCGGATGCCGCCTGCGCTTTGTACGCCCCGGCGAGACCGGCTGTGCAGAGGGAATCCGCTTCGAAGCAATCCCGGCCTATAACCCCGACAAGCCCTTCCATCCGAAACAGCAGGGCTGGGTTGGCTATCTGCTGCAGGCGGAGGGACACAGCATCTATATCGCAGGGGACACCGACGCCACCTCCGAGGCGGCCGCCGTGGTCTGTGACGCGGCCCTGCTTCCCATCGGCGGAACATACACAATGAACGCAGCCGAGGCGGCAGCTCTGGCAAACAGCATTCGCCCGGCCCTGGTGATCCCTGTCCACTACGGCTCCGTTGCCGGGGCTCCGGAGGACTTTGACCGCTTCGCGAAGGCAGTGGACCCCGCAATCCGGGTCTGTCGTCTCATTTGATACCCCGGCATGAGAAGGAACTTCCAAAGCGTCGCAGCTCAGATTAAACTGATCGCCCTCGATTTGGACGGAACGCTGCTGACGTCGGAAAAACTGCTGACGTCGGAAACCAAGGCAGTTCTGGAGCGTGCCGCCGAAGCCGGCATCGAACTTGTCCCCGCCACGGGCCGGTTTTACAGCGCCATTCCCGAACCCGTGCGGCGACTGCCTTTTATCCATTATGCCATAACCATTAACGGCGCTCAGATTCGCTCCCTTGCGGAGAATTGCGTCCTGTTCCGGGCGGAAATTCCCTGGCGGCGTGCGGTGGAGATCATGGAGCTTCTGGACCGCCTGCCCGTAATCTATGACTGCTACATGGACGACTGGGGCTGGATGACACAGGCCCACTACGATCAGGCGGCAGACTTCGCCCCTACTTGCCACAGTCTTGAACTGCTGCGGACCAAGCGAAGTCCGGTACCGGAGCTGAAAGCACATCTGGCAGCGGTGGGTCACGATGTGCAGAAGATTCAGATGTTTTTCCGGGACCCGGATCTGCGGACAAGGACCATGACGGATTTGGCGCAGCGTTTCCCGGACTTGGCTGTCACCAGCTCCCTTCCCCGGAATCTGGAGCTCAACCATTCGGAAGCCCGGAAGGGAAACGCCCTGGGGCGGCTGGCTGACCGACTTGCCATTGGGCCGGAGGAAACCATGGCCTTCGGCGACGACCTAAACGACAGCTCTATGCTCTGCGCCGCAGGGATCGGTATCGCTATGGGAAACGCAGCGCCGGAGATTCAGGCCGAAGCAGATTATGTAACTGCTTCCTGCGACGAAAACGGCGTGGCAAAGGCCCTGGAGCGCTTGCTCTGCATTTGACATCAGAAAGAGGAAAAAAATTGTGACACTCAAGGACATAAAGCCCGGGCAGTCCGCCCGGATCGAAGCCGTAGGGGGCGAGGGCGCTCTGCGGCAGCATTTTCTGGATATGGGCGTAATCCCCGGCGTGCCCGTGACTGTGACAAAGCTCGCCCCCCTGGGGGATCCCATGGAGCTGCGGATCCACGGCTATGAGCTGACGCTGCGGCTGGAGGATGCGGCTAAAATCAAGGTTTCTGCCCTGACGGACAGCGAAACCGCCCCTAAAAGCCGGAAACGGGAACGTGCAAAGGAGCATCCCGGACTGGGCGAAGGAGGCAAGTATCACCCGAAGGGCAGCGGCGACCCGCTGCCGGAGGGAACCCTCCTCAGCTTTGCTCTGGTGGGAAACCAGAACTGCGGAAAGACCACCCTGTTCAACCAGCTCACCGGCTCCAACCAGCACGTCGGCAATTTCCCCGGCGTCACTGTAGACCGGAAAGACGGCACAATCCGACACTTTCCCAATACCCGGATCACGGATTTGCCTGGCATTTACTCCATGTCTCCCTATTCCAGCGAGGAGTTGGTGAGCCGGAATTTCGTGCTGGAGGAAAAGCCCCGGGGCATCATCAACATTGTGGACGCCACAAACATTGAGCGCAATCTCTATCTCACCATGCAGCTTTTGGAAATGAACGTCCCCATGGTGATTGCCCTGAATATGATGGATGAAATGACCGGCAACGGGGGCAGTGTGGATGTCAACGCCATGGAGGCCCTGCTGGGAGTTCCGGTTGTGCCGATCTCTGCCGCCAAGAATCAGGGGATTGACGAGTTGGTGAAGCACGCAGTTCATGTGGCAAAGTATCAGGAACGTCCCCTGCAGCAGGACTACTGCGTGGCGGACCACCACGGCGGCGCCGTTCACCGCTGCCTGCACGCCATCAGCCATCTGATTGAGGATCACGCCCGGGCCTATGGCCTTCCCCAGCGTTTTGCAGCCAGCAAGCTGATTGAGGGAGACAGGGACATTCTCAAGCAGCTTCGGCTCGACGCCAACGAGCAGGAAACACTGGAGCACATGGTGCTGCAAATGGAATCGGAGCGAGGACTGGATCGAAGCGCTGCCATTGCGGATATGCGCTACGCCTTCATCCGTCGGGTCTGCTCCCAGTGTGTCATCAAGCCCCATGTAAGTGCCGAGCACCTGCGCAGTCAGCAAATCGACCGGATTCTCACCGGAAAATACACCGCCATTCCCGCCTTCGTTGCCATTATGGGGCTGGTGTTTTTCCTGACCTTTGCGCTGATCGGCCCCTTCCTGCAGAATCTGCTTCAGGACGGGATCGACCGGCTGGCGGAGCTTGTGGAAAATGCCATGGCGCAGGGCAACGTAAATCCGACCATTCAGAGCCTGGTTCTGAGCGGCATCTTTGAGGGGGTCGGAAGCGTGCTGAGCTTTTTGCCTGTCATTGTTACTATGTTCTTTTTCCTGTCTCTGTTGGAAGACAGCGGTTACATCGCCCGCGTGGCATTCTTTATGGATAAGCTGCTGCGAAAAATCGGCCTTTCGGGACGCAGCATCGTCCCGATGCTGGTGGGCTTCGGCTGTACGGTCCCGGCCGTCATGTCTACCCGCACGCTCCCCAGCCAGCGGGACCGTAAAATGACCATTCTCCTGACGCCCTTTATGAGCTGCACGGCCAAGCTGCCAATCTACGGCTTTTTTGCCGCAGCCTTCTTCCCGGGCAAAAACTGGCTCATCATCACCGGACTGTATCTGCTGGGCATTGTCACGGGGATTGCAGCAGCTGTCTTCCTCAATCGCGTCCACTTCAAAGGTTCTGCCGTTCCCTTTGTCATGGAGCTTCCCAATTACCGCCTGCCCAGTCCCCGCAGCGTAATGCAGTTGCTCTGGGAAAAGGCAAAGGATTTCCTTCAGCGGGCCTTTACGGTAATTTTGGTGGCAACGCTGGTGGTCTGGTTCCTGAAGAGCTTTGACTTCCGTCTGAATCTGGCAGCAACACCCCATGACAGCATTCTCGCAGCGGCAGCCGGCCTGCTGGAGCCTCTGTTCCGCCCCCTGGGCTTGGGTGACTGGCGGATCGTCACGGCCCTGCTCACCGGATTCCTGGCAAAGGAAAGCGTGGTCTCCGTGGTGGAAATCTTCTACGGCAGCTCCGGCGGCATTACCGCTGCCATCTCCACCCTCAGCGCCCTGTGTCTGCTGGTATTCAGCCTGCTCTATACGCCCTGTGTCGCCGCCATTGCCGCCATTCGCCGGGAGCTCGGTCGAAAATGGGCCGGTGTGGTGATCCTGTGGCAGTGCGGCCTCGCCTGGGGCGCGGCCCTGCTTGTCTATGTGATCGGGACCGCCTTCGGCGCCTGATGCGCTGCCCCGGGCTCCATAACAGACGAGGATTGGACTATGAATTTCTGGGATATTGCAATTCTGTTGGCTGTAGGCCTGTTGGCGGGCCTTGCCCTGTACCGGATGCGGAAAAATCAGCACTGCGGCTGCTGCGCCGACTGCGGGGCCTGTAGCGGTGTTTGCCCGGCGGCAAAGCGCCCGCCGGAAGCGCCCCGCAGCCCCTTCGCTTCTCCCGGCAATCCCGGGGAATCCGGAAGCAAACCTGCACAGACTGCTGCTGAGACTGAATGAGGCGATTCTACGAAAAAAACCGCGTGATACTTGTCTCCCACGAAATCCTTGAAACGCGTTTTATCCCGGTATGATTTCGCTCCGCTGCCGGGCGCATTCAGGACTTTCACCCTGTCGAACGTGCGCTCACCTGGCGCACGCAAACTGCCGACCCCGGCCGGAGAAGCATCTCCAACCGGGGTCGGCAGTTTGTGATTTTCACCGGGCCGGCAGTGGGCTTTGCACGCTGCCGGCCCGGTGAAACGGGAGGATCCGGCAAGTTTCATACTTTTCTTCCACAAGTGCTCGGAAAGCGTTTTATGAAAGAAGCGTATTACACAAGGCAGAGCAGGTATTTTGCGTAGAGCTCTTTCCAGAAGCCGGAGCACGTCAGCCGCGCACACTCCATATCATAGAGCTCCTGCAGTTGCTCCAACTCCTCTGCCTGCAACTCATGTTGACTGAAACCGGCCTTTTGCGCGATCTGCTGCGCCCGCTGCGGAATCGGCGCGCCGCAGAGCTGATCCATGCGACACATTCGCCGGAAGAGCATCCGGGCTCGTTCATTGCCTTCGGCACGGTGCAGCCGTCTGTTCCAAAGCTTCAGCATCAAGGCCCGCCGCCCCGCGGCCAGCACCGCCAAAGCCAGCACACCCAGCAGGATCCAGACAGGCGTTCGGTCGAACGACCGCCCCGTTGCCGACCTGCTTGTCTGTACGGGCTTGCTTTCGGTTCCGGAGCTCGGACGTTCTACGGGCTCCGTGCGCCGTGTATTTCGGTACTCCGTCATAAGGGGCATCGCATCATCCGGGTAAAACTGCGGCATACTCGACCATTCCGTTCTGCTTGTTTCTCCCGTAAATCCCGTCGCAGCGCCCGGAGTCGGCTCGACCCGAAACCAGCGGCCGCCGCATCGGATTTCAACCCACGCATGGGCGTGCAGGCTGGTCACTGCCGTGTTCTCGTTGGCATTCAGGCTGCAGACATAGCCGGTCACATAGCGGGCCGGAATCCCAAGGGAGCGGAGCAGTGCCGTGCAGGCCGTTGCATAGTGGACGCAATAACCGGTCTCGGCATCATTGAGAAACCAGGTGCAGAAATCCACCTGCTTCGGTACGCGCTCCGGCACGCGACTGTAGCGGGCGCAGCGGGAGACACAGTCCGCCACACCGCGGGCGTAATCCACAAGCGACTGGGAGTCTGTAAAAATATTGATTTCCGGGGCGAGTTCCACCTGGGCAGGCGGAAGCTCGGCCATGGCCGGGTCCCTGTGGGTCTTCCACCAGTTCAGCACGCCTTCGCGGGTCTTTTCCGGCACCTCCAGACAGCTCTGTCTGACCCAGGCCTCATAGTCGGAATCGAAGGCAAGCTCTGTAACCCCATCGGGAGCTTCCGGGATAAACAGCATCGTGTAGGACTGCTGATGTTCACCGTTGCGGAGGAAGGAATCCCCTGCTGCCGCGGCGCCATCCGGCAACTGCGTGACATCGTAGGTCGTAAAGAGAATCTCATCTTCATTCACGTTCTGAATGGACAGAGGAATGCCCCCCGGCTTCCCCAGCTCGGAATAGGCACAGTTCAGATCCCAACTCTGTTCCGTATCGCGTTGCCAGCCCTCACCGTCAAAACGTGTGTAGCTCGAACCGCGCAGATAGTAATTCCCGCCGCGCTCGGTTCTGGCATAGAGGCAGGTCATCGGGGTGTTGGGCAGGGCTCCGAGGGAAGCAAGGTCCACCTTCTCCGGATTTCCTGTCAGTCCGGCACGGACATTGCCCTGGTTTTTTTGCATTGCTGTCATGTTGGCCATGGTTTGGCTCAACTCGTCCCAACTGATCGGCGGTGAATAGCTTTCCCGGGGAAACGCCGTCAGCACCAGACCCAGAAGCGCCACCGAAGCTACGGCAGAAACCAGAAGGGCTTTTACGCGTTCATGGGGGTTCCTGCGGCACGAGGACTGGCTGAACGTCAAGGTCAGCAACGAAAAGGCTGTCATCAGCGGCGGAAGCACGGCAGGAGGTGTATCCGTCAGGACAAAGCAAGGCGCGACCCCCAGCAGCAGGACCAGCGCAACAGGAAGGCTTCGCCTCCACTGTCGGACCGAAATGCAGCACACAAAGGACTGCACGATGCCCAGAAACAGCAAGGCGCCTCCTGTCTTTTCGGGAGAGGTTCGTCCCTGCGGCAGAACATCAAATAAAAAGTCATATCCCTTGACATAAATCCTGTCCAGCTCGCCCCAGAGGTTCTGGAAGCCATCCGCCAATTCGTGTCGGATCAAACAGATAAACACCATCAGTAGCCCAAACATAAACAGGGCGGAGTATTTCCCCCACTTTTGCCCCAGGAAAAGACAGTTCAGAACCGTGATGAAAACAAGGTTCCATATCAGGCCTTCCGGGACGGGAAAAGAAAAGGCAGTAATCAGGCTGAATACAGAGCCAAGGATTCCGCAAAGAATCAGGCCGATGTCCAGAAGCAGTTGGGCAAAGTACCTTCGGTATTTCATTGACTGCTTCCCCCTTTCCGCCCGACCGCGCAGATCCATTCTGCCTGAATCGGCAGATGGACGGGCAGATCCTCAGAGGACTCCGGCACAAGGCAGGTTGCGCGAAGCACAGTATGCGCGTCCCGCTCCGTTTTAATTTCAGCGCTTTGCAGTTGGGAACCGTCCATCCACACCGCCTCATGGACAAGCCCATGCTCCAGGAGCCACGCGGAGAGATAGCGCAGGTTTCCGAGGGTCACTGCCCGGCTTTCCTTCCCTCTGGGCGTCTGTACAGCAAGGACGATTTTTCGGTGGATGGGTTCCAGCGGCTCCCGGACAATAAGCTCTTCCGTTTTCATGGAGAGCTTCCAGTGAATGCTTTTCACCGGGTCTCCGGGGCGATAGACGCGGTGATCGTGCTGCTCCGAATATCCGCCGCCGAGCTTTGGCTTCATCTGCTGCTGCAAAAACTGATCCATCCGGGGCATGGGAACCGGTTGACTGGACATCGGCAGAATTGCCATTTTCCCGAGCTTTGGCAGTTTCAGCGGCAGACGAATCAGACCCAGCATATCATAAACCCACCCGCGGCGAAGCTCCGGGGCCAAAAAGCCGCAGTTTTCCGTGGGCAGAGCCAGAACCCCGTCAATTTGGGACAGACGGCTGAGAAAGCGCATATCTTTTTCCGTATCCCGGGTTCGAAAATTCAATCGGACATGGACCTCCGGCTGGGGGAGCAGTCTCCAGGACTTCAAGCGCAGGTGCAATCCCGCAGACCCTCCCTGTTCTACCGTTTCCGGCAGTTGGACAATCAAGCGGCAGGACAGCATCGCAGGCAGGGAAATCAGCAAGCTCAAAATCGGCATGGACACAGCCAGCATCAGCAGAATCCAGGAAAACCAAACGCCGCTGGCGAAATAAAAGGTGACGCACAAAATCAGCACACCCAGATAGAGGATTCGATTGGAAGCCATGGCTTACACTCCGGGAGCCGAGACCTGATCCAGCAGCGATGTCAGAAGCTGTTCCGCCTGAACGCCCTCTGCCTGTGCGTTCGCCGTGAGCAGCAGACGGTGTGCCACCGTACCGGCAAACACGGTTTTCACGTCGCCCGGAACCACATAATCTCTGCCGTTCATATAGGCCGTTGCCTTGGCCATCGCCACCACCGCAAGGGTGGCTCTGGGGCTTGCGCCCCGCTGAATCTGAGGATGCTTGCGGGTATGTCCGATCAGACGAATCACATACTCCACAACGGTATCCTTGACATAGATCCGCGCCACTTCCTCCTGCATTTCCACCAGTTCTGCCCGGGTTACAACCTGCTCTACAGTTTCCAGCGGGTTCACGCCGCCCTGACGGACCATAACCATCTCCAGTTCATCCTTCGCCTTCGGATACCCCACGGAGAGGCGAACGGTAAAGCGGTCCATCTGGGAATCCGGCAACAGTTGCGTTCCGGCTGCGCCGGTAGGGTTCTGCGTTGCTATGACCGTAAAGGGCCGGGGCAGCATATGGGTTACGCCGTCTACCGTGACCTGCCCCTCCTCCATGGCCTCCAGCAGGGCCGCCTGGGTGCGGGAGGTCGCGCGGTTCAGCTCATCCGCCAAAAACAGATTGCAGAGAATTGCACCCTTCTGGTAGATCATCTGTCCGGACTGCTTTTCGTAAACAGAGTAGCCGGTTATGTCCGTGGGAAGAACGTCCGGGTTAAACTGCACGCGCCCGTAATCCAGACCGAGGGCTCGGGAGAATGCAAGGGCAATGGTAGTTTTTCCCACACCGGGAATGTCCTCCAGAAGCACGTTTCCGTCTGCGAGAATGGTCATCAGAATCCAGATTAAAATCTGATCCTTGCCCTGAACTGCCTTGCGGAGCTCTGTGAGAATCTTTTGCAGGTTTTTCATTCGCATTTCTTCCTTTCTTTTTCTTCTGGCATACTGATTATATCAGAGCGTCCGAAAAAATTCAATACAATTCTTAATCATTTCAACACAATTTTGTAAAATAATGTAAATATTTTAACTCTCATGTAATAATTTATTAAAATTTTCACTTGATTCAAACACTGCGCTATCTTTTTCTAAAATATTCCGTATGTTCTTACAGTTTATATCCTTTTCTCTCATTCAAATACGCATCGCAAATCGGGTTCTCCTGCCGGCTTCCCCTTTCAGGAAAGCTGCAAGCTCATTCTGCTGCGCTATATGATTCAGTATACAGGATTGATTATCCCTCTGCAAGTCCCAAAGTCAAAATACCGAGATTTTTCGCATAGATGTCCCCGAACTGCGAAAGCGGCAGCGGATTTTCACCCCTTCCCACCTCCACCGTATAGCCCGGCAGATCCCGGGTCAGGATAAACCAATCCTTATAGCCTGCAAAGCCGGAGGCAAAGGGCACGTCCTCCAGCCTGTAGCCGGACACGGCAGCGAAGCGCTCCCCCAGCGCCTGGGCGCCGGGGACTTCAATCTGGAGAAATTTCCAATAAACGACCTCACCCTGACTGTGATAGCTCAGGGTCAGTCCCGGCTTAATCAACTCCGTCAGCCGTACCATGGCTTCGCTCTCAGGCTCCGACAGGGGCCTCGGTCCCACATAATCCCTGGGTCCCGGTCGATCGTAGCCCTGGGCAAATTTATTCTCCCGGGCCTGCTCCCAGAGGGCCGGGTAGTTCAGATTCAAATCCACCCCCCGCAGATTGGCCTTCCAGCCCTCCGGGAAGGGAATGGCCGGATAGGCCTCCGACAGCGCCTTTGCCTCCGCCCAGCCGGGCTCGCCTTCCCGCAGCCCGCCCGTCACAAGATCCACGCCGTCCGGGTTCACCATCGGAACCAGATGCAGGGTGACACGCTGATAGAGCTTCTGGGCCGAAAAGCCGAAGATTCGTCCGTTTTCCGAGATGGCCCGGGCGTAGCTTTCCAAGAACTTCATCAACAGCGGCGTTGTAATCCACTCGTTGGCGTGGTGCGCTCCATTGTAGAGGACCCGGCGCGGCCCGAGACCGACGGATATTTGCTGAATCTTGCGCCCATAGGCTGTCTCTCCGATGGGGCGCAGCGTCAGAAACGGATACCGCGCCGCCAGGCCCTCCAGACAGAACAACAGCAGCTCATAGGTGAAGGGCAAGTCCGTCGGCACAACTTCAAAGCCCAGCGGAATCGTGAGTAGCTGGCCCACAAAGAGATTCAGCGGGTCCTGATTGGGATTGGCCGTAATGATGGCACGTACCGTCGTTCCGAAACGGGCCGCGATCCGACTGTAATTATCTCCGGGCACGACGCGATACGCCCGATACCCCTTCAGCCACGGCAACAGGGCAGACCAGGTTGGCGCATCCGGTCTGCCCGTCGGCACGAGCCCTTCCTTCCGCTGAAATTCCTGTAAGCTCGGTGCGCCGGCCCGCCGCAGGGCCAGCTCGTAAAGTTCCATTTGCAATCCCCCCGTGGTGTGATGCTACAGCCTATGCGCCCGGGGGCAAGGACAGAACCCTGTGACGGCGCTCTCCCCTGTATCAGGCTTTCGAGACCCGTGCTTGGATTGCCGCCCGGGAGAATTGCAACTTCCCTCTATAAGACTCCAAATCCTGCAAAAAGATTTACAGATCGTCCGCTTTTTGTGCAACGGAGTGGCCGCAGCTTG